>JAGLUQ010000203.1 GCA_023134675.1 Candidatus Aenigmatarchaeota archaeon
ATGACAATTATGCACAAAAATTTACAATCTGCTATCTCATAGCATTGGAGAAAATATCTACGATTTGGTTTTAAGAATCTTGTCGCTATCATCAAAGCAGGAATTATCTATCATCAGACAGGGAAGAGATATTGAGTTATTTTCGGGCAGGAACAGAAGGATTGATTCCTTTTTCATGCTCTTTTTCAGTATCATTAAAAGATCTCATCAATTGTGTCGTAGAATATCCTTCTTTTATTATCAGCGATAGGCATTATGGATTCGTCAAGAAATTTTCTTCCTGAGTCAGTAAGACTGTATCTTGAGTCACTGCAGGTCAGATAATTCATATCATGATGAAACATATTCAGCTTACTTTCTAATCCCCTATCATTATAATTATTGTATAACTTAAGCCCGTTATCCTGCAGTGCTAATGCTGTCTTTCTGATATCATCAAGAGATACAGTTTCATGACCCCTGCATTCATATGCGTTTATTATTTCCAGCAGGTAACTGCCGGACTCTTGTATTTCTCTTTTTTTAATCATAATATCACCAAAGACACAGTTATTTAATACTTATTGGTGATTTTTTATAAGTATATCTTTTTTACAGGTGCAGTGTCTGTTGAATTATCTTTTATGATGCTTATATAGGTTATTTTGTTGTTTTTACCACTTTTAATAAAAGAATAAAAAGATTGCTTTGCAAAGCATCAATATTAAATGATGTGATTGTTATGGGAAAGCTTTATACTTATAGATTATTTGCGGCAGAGATGGAAGAGGTGGATGTATCTATTGTTGATGCATTGACAGGGTCTGACCCCTGCTATGTTGAGCTTCTTGTTGAAATTGACTTTAGCCGTGTTGAATCTGATCTTGAGCGATACAGGGATTATAAAGAGGAAAGAATAATAAGCGGCAGAGTTGAATCAATACCACTTGCGATAAACTATGCAGATGAAGATATGTCTCCTACAATTATCGTACCTCCCACAATCACTGACTCTGAAAATCCTGAAAATGGGATAGCTTACAGAATATATTCCCTGGATGATGGAGCAACAAAAGTTATATGTTCCCATGAATCCAGTTTGGGTGGTTTCAGGGATACTATAAAGCCTGCTAACGATAATCATTATATCTGGGAAGGCACTGTTGACGAGATAATTGAAGAGTTTGAGGAAGCGGGGTTTGAGCTTAAAGAAAATCTTCCTGTTGATGAGATACAAAAGTTTCAGAAGAGATATGAAGAAAGCATGGAAAAACGGGATTGGGATTCTGCTCATATTAGACCTTGTGAATTGGAAAACTGATTCCTATGCCGGCAGTTTTCATATCGAACACCAACCCTGCGATTGTTGAAAATGCGATGACCAGACATATGTAGACTATTGTCTGCTTGCTGCCCAATACTTTTCTTATGACCAGCATATTAGGCAGGCTTAAGCTCGGGCCTGTTAGAATTATATTTTTCATTTAATCCTGTTATTATAGAACTGCTTGATGTCTCCGTCGTATCTACCTAAAAAATAATCAATATCAAAAGGTGGCTCAGGCCCTTCACCCTCATGGTTTTTATGATATGTAGAAAGCTTGAAGAGTTTATCTTCATCTGTAATCTCCGGAAATTTTTTCTCTAAAATATACATGAAATTGAACACTCCGACCAGCCAGATCTTTAAGCTTGTTTCACCCTCACGATTGTGCCTGTCATAATGGTCTGAAACATGCTCCCTGAAATGAGCTATAAGCTCTTCAGGACTTTTTGCTTCGGCTATCTTTTTACACCATTCATCGAAGTATGT
>JAGLUQ010000204.1 GCA_023134675.1 Candidatus Aenigmatarchaeota archaeon
CGGTAATACTGCGCCCTTTTCTTTACCGGAACTTTGTAAAGTTCGGCTGAGCTGTTTCCTATATCTGTAGAGAAACCTTTATCATGTTTTGTGAAAGTTATGGGTGCTCCGGTCCTTGTCCTCTTGGACTTCTGCTCGACATCAAAAGCTCTCCATTCAGGCGAGCTGTCAACATCATCTATTTCCATCATGGTGCCGCATCTGAGACATATCAGTTCTCCTTTTGTTGTGTCTCTCTTGAATTTATCATGTCCGCAGTCTTTGCATTTCATTTCATCCATAATTAATCCCCTCACAGTAATTATTTATGTATATATCTCTTATCTTTGATAACTTTATAAAATTATTGCCAAAAACAAATAATTTTATAAGCAAAATAACATAATTTTTATAAAGCTTTCTAAAATTAACGTAAACCTTTATATACTTTTGCTATTTATAAGTGTTTGGGTTTGGCATTATATTGATATAGTGGGATATAAGAAATTATATGATATTTTGGAAGATATACCAATAAGAAGTAGCGTGCGTCTTAATCACTGCAATAATATCAAGCACACAAAACTCTTTGCCTTTCAGTCTCTTTTTCATTGTCATAAGGAGAGGTTTTCACAAAGATTAAATCAACCAGCCCTTCTACAATCGGTTCATATTTATCTGTCAATAAGCTAAACCAGACAGGTGCTGAATTATAATATATATTTTGTTCACCTTTATATCCACTGCGGGTGCTGAAATTGATATTTCCTTCTTGAGATTGATACAGGTATCCCGACCCTACCACTGCTGAAATATCAGTCGTCTGGATTATTAATTCATAACATTCATCAAATTTGGCGTCATTAAATAAATTATCAAAAACTCTATAGGTATCTGTTCCTTCTTGTCTAAATTCCGGTCTCTTATCCCAACCCTTATATATTTCATCAATTAGTCTAAATTCACCGCTCAATATAAAATCATCTTCAGTTAGCTTTTTCAAATCCACCCGATTCGATAATTCTTTATATATCATTTTAATCAACTTTAAAGATAATTATAACATTAAATCTTTAAAAATATTTATCTTTCAACCAGACTCTACTTTAAGCCTTAAGTTTAAAAATCCAGACCATATAATCTTATTATTAACTTCTTATAGTGGTCTCTTTCTTATATGCAGGGAATGTGCGCTAATAAAAGTATGACGAGCAGAAAGCATATGACAGATACGCTGAAGATCGGTGCCGGCATCGTAGGAATTAAAGAAGGGATAGGGAGAGTTGAAAGCGATATGCTTGGAAGTGCATATGCATATGCTGCAGGATGCGGCGACCTGATATATAATATTTCATTATCAGGGGCGGATTATTTTCATATCATGCCTGAAAATGAACTTCTTGCCGGCTTTACTATAGGTGTTGTTGCAAACCTTACGGCAGGCTTTATAAAAAGCGAATATGGCAGCCTTGCAAATTTCATGCGACGCAAGAAGCTGTCTGATGAATTCATTTACAGCAGGTTCATATAGATATCTCTTGTCTTAGATGCTATGTTTTTCCAGGAATACTTTTCAGATGCCTTTTTCCCGTTTTCTGACAATGTCTTTCTTAGGGAAGGGTTATCAAGCAGGGATATCAATGCTTCTGCAAGGTCTTTTGAATTTCTTTCCCTTACTTTAAGGATATGTTTCCTGTTTTTGAGATCTTCGGCAATGCCTGCATTTTCAGTCGTGACTACAGGCGCGCCGCATGAGAGCGCATCAAGGACTGTTATGCCGAACGGTTCAAAGACGGAGGGAAATACTACTG
>JAGLUQ010000205.1 GCA_023134675.1 Candidatus Aenigmatarchaeota archaeon
CCTGATATAGAACCGGATCCGGATATCGAACCAGATCCGGATATAGAACCGGATTTAGGTATCGAACCAGATTGCGGCTGCCCGGGATATACATTAGGAAAATATCCGGGAGATGGTGTATTCTGCTCAATTATCACAATAGGAGAAGACTTGCCTTCTGAAGATGAAGAAGAATCTAAACCAAGATTTTTAATTTTAGATACTAATTTATCAGCATTTTCTGCGCGTGTCCTGTCAAGAGACCTACGCCTTGCAGAATGTTTGTATTTCTTTGCAAATGTTCTTGTTACTTTTCTGAGATTGAACTTCTTAATACATTCCACCTCTCAAAAATATTGAAGACCCGTCATATTCTATCTTGATTGACTTGCCAGAGCTTGACACAATACCAGACACTAAAACAGGAGTATCTGTAATCATTCTGTTATCACCCATCTTTATCATAAACTGCTTTCTGGGAGGATTGAAGCCGGATATTATGTAATTATCCCTGCTGACTTCACTTGGTATATCAAGCACAACATAACCTGATGTCACATTTGCGAACACGAGCCTGTCTATTGCAGATAATATGAAATTAGATATCTGCGCAACGTTCTGGTCTTCAAAATCATCTGATACGCGATTGTTTATGCTGTTGAATGTCACTGACACACCAGTAAGCACAACAATACTCAAAGCGACAAAAAGTATCTCTTCAAGCACAATATTTTGTCCTTTGCGCTTTTTCACAAAAAGTCGCATCATATCACTAACTGCCGAAAGACATTGTAACTGGAGTCACTGTAAGAGGCCCACCTGTCTTCTCTGCGTCTTGAGTACTTTCCACAAAACGGTCAAGCCCTGTTATTGTCAATGATGTCTTATGCGTACTGGAATCAGATGCCCCCGCGAGAGTATTTCCTTTTTTTGTAATCTGGACAAGATTACCTTTACCATTAACATCCTCAAGATCATCAAGCTCCCTATAGACAAGCTTGAACATGACTTTATACTTGTCACCGTGTGGCACTGTCTTCACGACGATGACACCTGCATTATTGACACCGGAAAAACCGGTAATAGGCTTTTCAGGCCCGACTATAGTAACATATTCGCTGCCTGCCGTACAGTCTATATACTCTATCTTATATTCTGAATTCAAATAAGTGCCAGCCACAGCTCCTATCCTATCCATACTATTATCAATATCACAGTCAATATCAACATCAATCAGTGTACAAAGATTGGAAATTACGCATGTATTTGATATTGGTGTTATAGGCAGTACAACATCATCTCCATTTCCTCCACTATACATCCCCTGCGAAATCGGGTTGAATCCGTCAAGCGGAATCCACAGTCCTGTAGCCGATGCGACACCGCTCGTAATGATAGTATATGTTACTGAATTTTTCCTGTCAGGCCGAACATTTACTTTTATGCTCCCGTCTGCCTGTTTTTCCATGGATGCTCCTTCTATGACCATCTCTCCATTCAGGTTCAGGTTCACCACTCTTGACCCGCCGGACATAGAGACCTCATCTGTTGCCTTTTTTATTTCCTGCATTATAGATACTGCCTGTGTTATCTCTGAATTGGATTTGCTCTTGTCCAGCATAGGAAGGCCCCACCAAAGAGCACCGGAGACCGCAGCGATTGTGATTCCTGTAAGCAGGATCATAGAGACTATCTGAACCTGCGCCTTTCTTCCATAAAAAATTTGACCCATAAAAACACCTCCGAAATATCAGTATATTATCGGACTATAGTTATTGATAATTTGTGTC
>JAGLUQ010000206.1 GCA_023134675.1 Candidatus Aenigmatarchaeota archaeon
ATACTGACTTATAATGCAAAGCCTGTAGTTGAGGTTGAGGGCGGCATAAGCCTGCCTCCTGTGGAGATTACTGCAGTCACTTCAAGAGGTCGCAAGGAAAAGGTCAGGTCGAAATCAATAGTTATGTCTTAGATTTCTGTTTTTGACCATTAGCTTTAAAAAAGTTTTCTGTTCATATTTACTTGTTGGTTTTTATTTTATCCCGCCTTAGCTCAACCTGGAGGGCAAAGTTTTTGCCCGGGGATTAGAGCACTCGGCTGTAGTCGAATACACAAGCGTGTTTTCGTCAGTTAGCCTGTGTTCGTATAGTGACCGAGGTGTTCCCAGTTCAAATCTGGGAGGCGGGATTTTTTTTATTTTTTTAGAATCAGATGCTATCAAGATATGAAATAGGGTTATTTATAAGATGTCTCAGTACAGCAGTCTTATCATCATCAATAAAGAAATCTTTTTCTACGTATTCTATTCCTTCTTCAACATTTATTTTCTCTTTTATGATCATGTAAACCGGTCTGTTGCCTGTCTCTTCTGACGGGCTGAAAACTATAGCTTTTATGTATCTTTCTGTGTTGCCTTCTTTGTATCCTATTTCTATGACTCCGTATTTTCTTTCAATATTGCATGTGTTCTCAAAAGGATAGATCGGTGCAGAATCAAGATTTTTAAGCAATTCTTTAAGTGAGGGGTCTTTTGAGTCTCTGTGTTTTTTGACCTGTTTGATATATATGTCTTCGGGCGTCTTGTTCTGATAATAATGTACTGATTCAATAAAATTGCTGAAAAATGTCTTAAATTCTTCGTTTTCCGGATCCATGAAGTTTGACAGCTCTTCTATTTCTGTGTTTAGCATAGGATAGTCAACACTCTTGTTGGTAATCTGTATCTCTTCATCTCCTATTATCTTGTCTGTGCTGTCTGAATAGTTGATACCTATTATTGTCTCGCCTTTCTCGTTTTTTGAATCCCAGTTGTGCCTGATTGATATATCCTGCGAATTCAACTGCTTTATTGATTTGCCTGCCTGCAAATCTATTTTTCTTGAAATAATGTATCTGCCTTCGTTCGTGTTCTTGTGGATGTTTTCGTTGATGATAAATGTTTCTACAAGTCCGTCATCAGAGTAATTGCATATCTCCTGTGTATTTTTCTCCTGCATGTTTTTTCCTTTATCCAGGATGGTTATGATATCTATATATGGATAACCGCGTATGCTCAGGGCTAATAATCTTTTGTCTGTTACTTTTTGTCTAACTTCTCCGTTTATCGTTAACTCTGATAAGAAATCGGTCGCTATCTCTTCTTTTTTTTTGAGATTCTTTCTTTCAGACAGGTGTGCTGTGATCATAGTTTTCACTGAGTTATAATAGAATTCTAAAAAATATAAATGTGGTTGTTTATTTGAAAGATTGGAAAGTTTTTGGTATTATATAGTTCTGATTATTCAGGAAATTTTATTTTTTTGAATCAAATACAATAGGGATATGAAATAGAATTCTATCCAAGATGTTTCAGTACGGCTGCCTTATTATTATCAATAAAGATCTCTTTTTCTACGTATTCTATTCCCTCTTCAACGTTTATATCCTCTTTTATGATCATGTAAACCGGTCTGTTGTCTGTCTTTTCTGACGGCTTGAAAGCTATCGCTTTTATGTATTCTCTTGTGTCTCCTTCCGGATATCCGAATTCCAGGATGCTGTAGGTTGCTGTAAACACAGGATCGTTCT
>JAGLUQ010000207.1 GCA_023134675.1 Candidatus Aenigmatarchaeota archaeon
AAGCTCTTCCTCAAACAGCTTATTGACAACAGATATGTCTTTAAGATCCTTAGAAAATGTACGACAATCAGCATCACCGCCAATGACAATAGCTGCAACATTATGCCCCTGCATCATAAGCGACCCGAATCCGCCTCTTCCGGCCCAGTCTTCTCTGCCGACCTCAAACTCGCCTTTCTTGTTGATAAACGTGCTCAGGATACCGGCATAGTCTGTCACAAGCGCAGCAGGCCCGACAGCAAGGGACCGCACAGCAACACCACCCTTATAATCTCCCTTGAAAGCATCAAACGCATATCTCTCAAGAGCATAAGTCCCTTTAAAACCATTGTACCCGGAAAATATCTCAGACAGTTTCTTCTCAGAGACCGCCTTAAACTTAATCTTAACCTTCCCGCCAACAGAACTCACAGAAATAATGGTAGGTGTCTTGGCCCGTCCTTTAAGCATAAAGAAATCAAAGCCGGAACCGTAAAGAGCAATACCTGCCCCGCCCATGTTGGAAGAGAACAGCCCTTTCCATATAGGCGACCGCGCAAAGAAAGTAGCCCGGTAGACGCCTCCTATCTTCGCCCCTGCAAAAGGCCCACATCCAAACACTAAAGCATTGTCAGGGTCATACACATCTTTGGTATAGCTTTTAAGAACATTAAGATGATAATGCACAGACACATCTATAGGACCGACAGACCCGGAAGGTACCGCCTCAACCTTATAGCTTCCCTTTTCCGCGTCAAGTACAAGAATGTTTTTATCAGTAGACATAATAGAAAGTTAGTCTTTCAGGGTTTATATTGTTTTGTAAAAATATCTATTCATTATAAATCTTATTCCACGCTTTTTCTAAAGACATTGTATGCTGTTCTATAAGACTATAGACTTCGTCAACATCTGAATCTTCATTTATTCTGAGTTCGCATATTGTCTTGTTCCATCCATGCGGAGTCTCCGGCGGGCGTATTGATATTTTGTAATAATCTGTCAGCCCGTCATTCTTTTTAGATTCCGCATAGCTGCCTTTTTGAAATACGATAAACCCTTTAAGTGGATTTCTTGATTCGTCATCTGAAATAGTTTCAAAGTCACATTGCCATCGATTACCGCAATCATCCGCATTATTTTCTTCAACCAGATAAGATTTAAAAACATCCTGTATTGTCTTTTCACTGTCAAATCCTGTATAGCTTAAAAGGTTATTTAGCTCACCAACTACAAATTCCAGTTCATCAGCCAGCCGTTCAGAATCTTTTAAAATACTATTCTGTATTTTTGTTGTTATTTTTGGAATAGTTTCAGAAAATCTGTTAACCCGTTCTTCCCGCGTTGCAGAAGAGCGGTAAGCAATGGAATTTATGACATCGGCTTTATCCTTATCAGTTCCGTTGCCGTCAAACTTAAACATTCTTGCTGAATTGATGAATTTATACGGTCCGGATTCTGATTCCTGATATGTCCGTGTGTACACACCTTCTTCTGTTTTCCCCTTATATAGTATTTCACTGTCTTCAGGAAAATTGGTCAATAAACGATAAATCGCTTCAAATGCAATATTCTTTTCTTTTTGTAAGTCGTCAGGCATATAATTAATAGAAGTTGTATCATTTAAATATTTTTGGGTAATATCAGTTTTTTAGAATGCCCTTTTTTCATAATATCTCATCAATCATACATTTCACGCAGAGCCACAAGTTTCTCGACAGCTTCAAATTCTTCATCTT
>JAGLUQ010000208.1 GCA_023134675.1 Candidatus Aenigmatarchaeota archaeon
ACTATCAGGACAAACAAGAAATATGAAGATGCGGCAAAAGAGGCTATAAGAAGGGCAGGGATGAAGATACCTGTCGGTTTCAAGACTGTTGCTGAGTAAGATTTTTTCTATTTAGTCTTTTATTCAAAGAATTTTTCATCCAATCTATCACTTAATCTAAATCCATCTACACGATAACTGTCTATCTCATCAGAAGTAACATAAGTGAAATGGTACTTTTCCTGCGGTGTGCATACAGGACAAATATCAGGATTTACTTTCCGGCACTCTCTATGATCTTCTATTACAATGGTTCCGCACATTCCACATCTGTAATAGTATTTTAGAAATGCATCGTCTCCGGCTATACATTCTAAGCGGGGTCCTACCATTATATCTAACAGGTATTCTTCTGCCATAATACAAAAAGGGGTGCTTTAATTTATATTTTTACCTTTTAATCAAAAAATCCTCATAGAAATACTGCTGTGAGCATCATACTGCGCTCTCATCACGCATCTGCCTGAGCTCTGCCATCATCCTGTCAAGCTCATCTTTGACATTCTTCTCAAGAACCTCAGGATCTTTTGCTTTCGAGCTAAGTATGCTTATCGTGTCTTCAAGCCGTACCATCAGGTCAGGCAGGCGTTTCTCGCGTTCTCTATCACGCTCCCTGAACTTATCCAGAAGAGCTACAAGCTCATTGAGCTTGTTATCGTACCTGGATTCATTTTCAGCTCTGATCTCTTTTATTGCAATGTCAGATTTCTCATTGTTTGCTCTTTGGGATTCATTAAGGAGCCTTAAAAGGTCTTCTATCTTTTTTGACTGCGTATCTATCATATCTGACCTGTTAGTATCATATTCTTTTTCCTTATTCTCAAGGAGTTTTACGAGCTGTTCATTTCTGGCTGTAAGAGTTGCAACCTGTCCGCAAAGCAGTTTCACATTGTCATCAACATATTTTTTTGAGTTCTCAAGGCTATTGTCCATCCTCTTCTTCTCAATATTGATAACATCCGAGACAATCTTCTTTATGTTCATCTTCTCTGAATCTATTGCCTTGTCAACATCCTTTATATCTTTTCTGAGTTCAGTAACAAGCCCAATTATGTGTTTCTCTTCTTTCTTAAGCTCTGATTTCTTGATATCATCTATATCTTTCTCAATCTTTCCATATTCACTGATTATGGTTGAAAATTCCTCTTTCATGACATTTATGTCTGCCTTTATCTGCCTGTGGTCCTTGAGATTTTCCCTTATTTCAAGCCCTCTTAAATCTTCCTGCTCTTTCACAAACCTGTTTATTGTGTCCAGAGCATTATTCAGTATAAGGCTGTTCTCCTCAAACTTTGAATCTATTGTCCCTTCTATATCTTTTGAATACACTTCAAATCTCTTGAACTGCTGGACAAGGTATTGCTCGCTTTTCCTGTCATACTTCGCTATTATTGGTATGATGCCTTTCATCTGATCTTTTATCTGCGAAAGGCCGCCCTGGAGCGCTGTCTCAACCTTCTTAAGCTTTGCATCTGTCTTTCTAGCTGACTTCTCAAGACTCTTTGATGATGATGTATTTGATGATATATTTTTTTTAAGATCTTTTTTTAGTGTTGAGACAGATTCCTTCAATGAACGCTTTGTTATCTTATGTTCATCATTGAGTATCTTATGTTCATCCTTGAGCTTTTTCAGATCAATATGCTCTTTTTCTATAAGATGCAGAGA
>JAGLUQ010000209.1 GCA_023134675.1 Candidatus Aenigmatarchaeota archaeon
TCTTATACTGCCGTCTCCTATGATCTCTCCGTTTTTCATCACAATCACCCTTTCAGCATAATCAGAGACAAGCTCCATATCATGAGTTATCATTATGATAGTATGTCCCAAAGAATTAAGCTTTTTGACAAGCTTCATAAGAAAATCAGTCGTCTTGATATCAAGCCCTGTCGACGGTTCATCAATCACGATCACCTTCGGCTCCATAGACAGTATAGAAGCAATGCTCAACCGCCTTTTCTGGCCCATAGAAAGAGAGAATGGATCTTTGTCCTTAAACTTATCAAGCCCTGTATACTTGAGTATGTTTTCTGCCCTTGATTTTATTTCAGCACTGTCAAGGCCTAAGTTTTTCGGCCCAAAGCTTATCTCTTCAGTAAGAGTGTCTTCAAAAAACTGCAGTTCCGGGTTTTGGAACGCATAACCGACAATTTTTGAAAGGCTTGAGACTTTCTCATCTTTTGTATTTTTTCCGTCAACTATAATATCACCCCGCATCGGCTTCAGCAGTCCGTTAAGATGCAAGGCAAGTGTTGACTTTCCCGCACCATTCTGCCCGACAATAGCGACAAATTCACCTTTTTTAATATCAAGATTAATGTTTTTAAGCACAGCCGTTTTGTCTTTGTATTCAAACCACAGGTCTTTTATTTCAATAATTGATTCACATTTAATCTTTCTTTTTTCTTCACCGGCAGGCCTTCTCTTTAATCTTGTCTTTTGCGCCAGTTCAGAAGCGTTGGATACTATAGGAAAGATACCCATCTTCTTGCTTATCCTACATATCTTTGGAAGATACAGATATTTGTCAATCATGCTGTCATTAAGTATCTTTTCAGAGGAACCTACAGTCACAATACTTCCCTTATCCATGACAGCGACCATGTCTGAGTATTCCAGGACTTTTGCGATATCATGTTCAGCTACAAATACAAGCATATCTCGGCTCAGCTTTTTAAGCAACCTGAATATGTCTTCAGTTGAGGCAGGATCAAGATTAGCTGTCGGCTCATCCAGGACAAGAATTTCCGGCTCCATAGCCAATGCGGACGCTATAGCCACTTTCTGTTTTTCTCCGGAGCTCATCTCTTCAGGACTCTTATCTTTCAGGTGCTCAATTTTCAGAAGTCTTAAAGTATTGGTCACCCTCTTTTCCACCGCATCCCAGGGCAGGGCAAGATTAGAAGGCCCGAAAGCGATCTCATCCTCGGCAGAGAGCGCGAAAAGCTGCGATTCAGGATTCTGAAACACCATCCCCGCATGAGTGGCAAGCTCTTTTATAGGATGCTTCTGCGTATCAAGGCCACTGACCTCAACTTTCCCGCTGATTTTCCCGCCGATCTCATGAGGTATAAGCCCGTTCAGCGCAAGGCAAAGTGTTGACTTGCCGCAGCCGCTCAGACCCACAAGCGAAAAAAAACCTTTTTTTCCTGTTTTAAGATTTATGTTCCTGAGAACCTTCTCATCACCTGAATATTCAAATGACAAGTCTGTTATCTGAATCATATTCATCTCCCAAACCTAAATCTCAGCAGGAACCACCAAGAACAAAACCAGAAACCATAACAAAGAAAAGTACAGACCCTACCCCATAAACTGTCTGATAACCTTTTTGTCCCGTATCCTGTAAAACAGTTTCAGCCCGAGATACGCACCGATAAGGCTTTCAGACAGATAGACAACCAATAATACAGGCAGGAACT
>JAGLUQ010000021.1 GCA_023134675.1 Candidatus Aenigmatarchaeota archaeon
ACGTTCAGGACAGCAAGGTTTATGACTTTCCTTTCCCTGCGGTTAAGTATGTCTCCGATTATTATCTTTGTGTGCTCAAGATCTCTTCTTTCGGCAAAGTCCTGATTGTTTTTTAGGTCAAGACCCATCTTTTTTTCCATGTAGCCGGAGACCTGGCTGTAGAAGTCGTTGTCAAGTTTCTCAAGTTCTCTTGAAGCTCTTTCTTTCTTCTGCAGCTCTCTTAAGAATTTGAAGGTGAGTATGTTTGCCATGCTTTTGAGTTGATGGTTTATATTAATAAATCTGATGTTTTTCATTCTTTGAAAAAAGAAATTTTATCTTTTCCGCATTTGCCTTTCAGTGTTTCATAGAGGTCTCTTGGATGCATAAGTATGGATTCGTTTTTGCTTATCGGAAATGTTATCATTATGTCTTTTGCATTTCTTGTGTATCTTTGCTGTATTTTTTTTATATTGTTATGAAAAAGAATGCCTTTGACATTTTTCATGTAATCTTTATTGAAAAGCACAGGTCCGCAGAAGCCTGCAGGCATTCCTATATAATCTTCAAAATCGGAATCCAGTTTGTACAATTTCGGTGGACTGGCAATATCATGTGCGTCTCTAAATTCTTTGGATATGTGCCTTATGTTATTGAGGTTTGGTCTGTAGTTTCCTAAAGTCACGACCATATATATATTTTCATCTAAATCTTTTGTTATGAGTGTTTTCAGGATATATTTTTCTTTAAAATCCAGTAGATTTGATGCTTCTTCAATTGTTTTTGTCTCATTGTTGCCCTTGTCTATATAACCGAAAGGCATGTCCTGATTAGAAAGTAGAATATCTTTCAATATCTCGTTTTTATTTGGTATGATCTGTTCTATTATATATTCTTTGGGTTTAACATTTATGTTTTCTGAATTAGCTGTTTTAGGAAGTGAAAAAAGTTCTAAGTCTATATCAGAAGGGAATATGTATGATACACCATTATTTTCCATAGTTACTTGTGAATGATTATATCTTTAAAAATTCTTTTGTTTAATTGCACCAGTAATTACCCCGATCACCTTTTCAGGCAGAAGGCTGCTTATGTCTTTTCTATTCTTTATGCATGACCTGATGTAGGTTCCATTGAGGTGTTTTTCATCGTAGAATTCCTGCTTCTCTACTATGCAGACAGATTCAAGGCATCTTCTTGTCCAGTCGTTTCCTGTGAAAGCCATATCAAAATCAGGTGCGATTGATTTTAGATTCTTTATCCATTCGTCATCAGAACTGCAGTCGTCAAGGCCAAGGACTGATATCTTTTTTTCATCTATTTTCGCCCTGAACACCTTTTCCAGCATATTTTTGCGTGTATCAAAAGATAAGGGGTTGTCGACTGTGCCTTTTTTGTCTGCGCTGCCTATTATTATGAAGAGGTGCCCTATGTCTTCTCTTTCAATGATATTCTTTATAGCATGGCAGTGTCCTTTATGGAGCGGCTGGAACCTTCCTATAAATATCGCTTTTTTCATATGCATCTATCTGAAGCCAATTCCTGCAGGAATATTTAAATATCTTTTCTGCCAGTCTTTTGCTGTGTTAATTTTATATACAGGCAACATTAAATAATAGTCAACTGTTTTTGAGATTGATGCGTGATGGGAATTAGAGATGTGTTTGATAAGTCTTATTCTGTATTAAGGAACAACTTCAAGGAATCCCTGTTGATAGGGGTTGTTTTCTGGATTATCGCGATTGTTGTTGAGGGCAGTTTTTTTCTTTCCGGTATGATAAGCCTGGATGATTTATATGGTTCCGGTTCGATACAGGTCTCTGTGATGAATCTCATCATGGCATCTATGTTTGCTATGCTTTCTGGAGGTGTGTATTATGCTATATCTCGGATGAAACGCAGTAAGGTAGATATTTCAGATATCCGTAAAGGTATAGAGGTACACTGGCATAATATTATCAAGGCATTTGTGCTGCTTCAAGTCATTGTCTTTTTTATTTCACAGGTGCTGAATCTTTTCATGGACAATTATATTACTGCATCCACACCTGCATATCTATTGCTTTCTATTGTTCTTATATCTGCTGTTATCCTCATGCAGGCATCTCTTATGTTTACCCTGCCTATTGTTGTCATTGAGAAGATGGACGGGTTCAGGGCTGTCAAGAGAAGCATAGAGTTCTTTAGAGACAATGCGTCTTTTGTATTGGGTTCTATGATATTGATGTTTTTTATTGTATTTGCCATATCTTTTACATTCATGTCTGTGGCTGTTGCTGCCGTATATATTATGGATATGAGTGTGTATCTTGGCGTGCCGATAGTTGTCGCTCTTAGCATGGCGTTTGTGTTTCTTATAGTCCTTGCCTATCCTTGTCTCTCTATCTTTCTCGTTACTCTCTATAAGACAGGGAAAAGAAAGAAGTGATACTTCCGGATTTCTTCTTTATCCAGTGAATATATTTTTATACATATAGGTACTTATTTATTATAGGTATATATGGAATTCGTTCTTGGCATTGCCGGTCTTTCTGCACAGGACAGGGAGAAGACTGGAGACAAGGCAGTGACACTGTCGCAGTTTATGGGAGCCGGCCTGCCTGTGCCGGACGGTTTTGTGGTGACCAATGCAGGCCTTAACGAATATCTTAAGGAAAACAGCATAAATGATGCTATATCCGGCCTTCTTAACAGTATAGGCAGCTGCGGCCCTGAAGAACTTGCAGGGAAGTCAAAAAAAGTTAGGGACCTGATAATATCCGGCAAGATACCTAAAATGCTCAAGGAAGAGATAAAGGCTGCATATGGCACTTTGGGTGTCAGCAGAGAGATGCAGGATATAGATCCTGACAGGCTGGGTGTTATAAACGCAGGAAGCAATGACTGCGAGGTCGCGGTAAAGTCAAGCGTATTCACAAGCGGTTCAAAAAAGATATCTTTTACAGGATTCTATCCGTCACATCTTTATGTCAACGGTCTTGCGGGACTGATTGATAAGATTAAAGAATGCTGGGCAGCTCTTTACAGTGATGAGGCAATATTTGCGAGGCAGAAGTATAACGGAGGGCAGGATATTTTTTCCGGTGTGATTGTCCAGAAGATGATAGACGGGGAAAAGTCAGGCATCTGCGCTACAGCAAATCCTGTGACAAAGAACATGGATGAGATTGTTATAGAAAGCAGTTTCGGTTGCGGATTTACAGGCGGCGGTGAGATAACGCCGGACATATTTATTGTGGACAAGACATCTTCCATGTCTAAGGGGAAGAAGATAAACCCAAAAGAATGGCGTCTTGTGAAGCATGCTGTCAGCGGAAATGTAATAAAAGAAAAGATATCTCCTGAGATGACAAATGCGCAGTCGCTTGATGAGAAAGAGATTGCTCTTGTGTCACAGATGTCTAAAAATGTTGAAACTGCCTCAAAAACACCTGTGTATGTGGAATGGGTCTTTAAGAGAGATAAGGTCTATGCTGTTGATATATCAAGGATGACGACATTGAACAAGCAGATAAAGCCGGTGTATGAAACTGATAATTCTCCTAATTTTAACGGCATCGCGTCAAGCAGCGGAAATGCTGAAGGTTTTTCAAGAAAAGTCTATGATATATCAGATATGGTCAAGATAAAAGCAGGAGACATACTTGTGACTCCCGCGCTTCAGCCCAGGACAATACCTGTGATGAATCGTGTAGGGGGTGTCATATCAGAGAATGGAGGAATACTTTCCAATATGTCAGTACTCTGCCGTGAGCTTGATATACCTTTTGTTGTGGGATGTGCCGGAGCCTGCGAAAAACTTGATGACGGAAGCAGGGTGGCGGTTGATGCTACATCAGGAAAAATTTATGTCATAAGTGTTCCAGAGCAAAATGATTTAAATGATTCTCAACAAGATACGTCTATCCTGAAGTCAGGTTCTGCTGAAGCTTTGGTTTTAGAGAAGCAGAATGTTGTTGTTGCAGATGATAGTGGTGTGGTGGAGCAAGTGTCCTCTGCTATTGCTCCGTTATCAGGAAATCCTCCTTTTCCGGCAGATGATGAAGATGATATTCCTGCTGTGAGGAATCAGGAGTTGCCTGCAACTGAAGTGTCTGTGCCGTATAGACAGGACCGCGATTTTGAAAAACAGGATGATACAATATTTCCCAGTGAAAATAAAGCAGAAGATGTGGATAGCATGATTGAAGAAGATCCTCTGAACATGATAACAGGAACAAAGGTGAAGGTGCTAGCAAGAAGCCTTGACAAGCCTGATACTGTTCTTGATGGTGTGGGTCTTCTGCCTTCTGAGCTTGTATTGCTTAAATTGGGCAAGCATCCTGACAAGATACTTTCTGAAGGCATGGAAGAGGAGCTGGTGAAATATATAGAGACAAAGTTTGGTCCTCTTGTGGAATCTGTATATCCCAAGCCTCTGACTTTTCGGACATTGAGCGCTCAGACATCAACTTTGCAAAAGCTTCCTGAGAGCGGTCATGAGCTGGTTGAAGAGAACCCTAAATTTGGGTGGCGCGGGCTTAGAAGAAGCCTCGATTCTCCTGCTCTTTTCAGGGCGGAGGTAAAAGCACTTAATAGCCTGATGCTTAAAGGGTACAATAATATAGAGATACTTCTTCCTTTTGTTCAGCATCCAAACCAGATTTCTGAGGTCATGAAGATATTTAGGGAATGTGGGGTGGATCCTGAGAAGGTCAAGGTAGGTATCAGCATAGAAGCCCCGGCTTCCGGCCTTGTCGCAAAAGAATTTGCTCATGCGGGGATTGATTTTATCTTTGTAGACTGCGACAGGCTTGCAGAGCACATGCTTGGTGTTGATGCGTCCAATGAGAAGGTGCGTAAGCATTTTGATTCCAAGCATCCCGGTGTGCTCAAGATGATAAAGATGATAATTGATGATTATAAGAAAAACAAGATATTTGTGAGTGTCGGCGGATCGATACTTGAGGATCCTGACATTGTTGAGAAGCTTGTCGGATTCGGCGTTGATGCGATTGTCGTTCCTTCCGAGAAGATGAAGATTTCAAAGTATATTGTTGCCAGGGTGGAGAGAAAGCTTCTTTTGGATATCATGCGTGAAGGGCGCGGGTTGAGATAGGGGTTTGTTTAGGGAGAAGTAATTATCTTATCGAGATTTTCTAATCCATCTTGTATTGGTATTTTATTGTATTGTTCAGTTCTTTTGATTAATATATCAATATCTTCTCTGTTTCTTGCAATCATTGTCTGGTATAGATATGACTCTTCGATTTCGTCTGCATGTTTTTCAATGTAGTCTTTCATAACTTTGGGTATACCTTCTAAATATGTTAGTGTCTTTAATGTCAGGTTGTTATTTTCATCAATTATCTTTTTTAGATGTCTGTCTTCATCAGGGCTACTCATTTTTAATTCTTCTATTTCAAATTCATCTAGGACTCTACCATCATATGGATGCTTGCTTTCTGCTAAAAAAGGAAGAGCTAATGATAAATGACAAGCAACAAAGATTTGCCTTTCATACATGTTTACAAATATCTGCGTCATGTCTGAGAAACTCAGCTTTTCAAATGTTTTTTCTATGCAGTCATCTTTTGGCTTTAAATTCCAGTATTGTGATGGTGTTGTGCTTTTTAGAAATCCATTTTCGTCAACAAACGGGTTTTTATTTCTAATTACCGGATATATCTCTGCGATATCTTCAGAATCTTTTATTGTTATCTTCTTTCTTGTTTTGGTATCATAATCACCGAACTTTTTATTATCTTCAAGATGTACCGGGTCTATAAGATATGAGTTTGTGAAAGTCAAAGATACGGCTTCTTCATTTTCAGGATCTGTTGTCATTCTTGTTATGCTGAATCCTGCTTCTCTCCATTTTATGATTACTCCTTTCTCGGGATAGTTAATGTAATTATGGATGTTTATCTTTCCTTTGTGCTTTTTTCCGCCTGTATAGAATTCTACTGGCTGATAATTGTTTCCAACAAGAAGGGGTTGTTCCCATGACATATAACTTATTGGTATATGTGTTATATATATGTTTTGATTTCTGTTAAGTGTTGAAAATCTTTATTTGGATTGATTTTTAAGATATTACTGTTATCTTAATCTATGGAGATGTGTTTTGGAATCAAGAGTGTTGAAGAGTTTGAAAAGAAAGTTGATGATTTGGTCTCAGATGTCTTGTCGAGTGGGGATTTGCTTGATTACCTGAATTCCGGCCTGGATTGGACATTGATGTGGATAAGGTTAGATGAGTACATAGTTAGCAGTCTTGATAGTTATGAGATATCTTTATTGGATTATGAGCAGCTTTGGTTAAAAGAAATATTTTTCTATAAGATTCAAGAGCAGACAAAAATCGATTTGGGCTTTTGCAAATATTTTGAGCCTGCATTTGAAAACAGGGCAAAGGCATTGCTGACAGGAGACAATTCTTATGATTCTTCAAATTACTGCAATTTTGGCGGTGAAAAAGTTATGACAACATGCAGCGGGACTGAGAGGGATTATTGTGTTTTTTTGAGGAATGAGGTTTGAGATCATTTTTCTTTCTCTTTTCCTTTAATTTCTTTCCAGAACCATATCGTCGCTATTATTGCTGTCACAAGGCTCGCAATTACAAATGACCACCAGATGCCTTTCACTCCCCATCCTGCGATGAAGGCGAGGTAGTATGCTAAGGGAATACCTACTATGAAAAGTCTTGTTATCTGGAAGATAAGAGGCGGAATGCCTTTGCCTATACCCTGAAAAGCTGAGGTTATTGAGCTTCCTATTGCTACGAAGATAAAACCCAAAGGCACGATTCTTAGATATGTTGCTCCTATAGATATGACTTCCGGATCCTCTGTGAAAAGTCTCATGAACATCTCTGGGAAAGCTATCAGTATGGCTGCAACAATGATCATGAATATGCTGAGCATTTTTATAGCGGATTTGACAGTGTCTTCCACGCGGCAGTATTTTTTAACTCCTGCGTTCTGGCCTGCCATAGTCACTATAGCTGATGCCATAGCCATTGATGGAAGAGCGCCGATCATCTCTATCCTGACTGCTGCGCCGAAAGCTGCTATCGCCTCTGCGCCGAAAGCTGCTACAAAAGAAGTTACTATGATGAACGAGAACGACATGCTGACATTCACAAGAGATGCAGGCAGACCTACACGAATTATATTTTTCAATGTCTTTGGTGTATAGATGAACCCTCTGACAACCGGTGTTACTATATTTTTTCTTTTCACAAAATGGTTGATTATGTATATTAGCCCTATAGTTCTTGAAAATATTGTTGCCAATGCTGCGCCTTGAATACCTAATGAGGGAACAGGTCCGAGACCGAATATAAGAATAGGATCAAGAATTATGTTAATTATGACCGCAAGCATCATACCTTTCATCGGTGTCCTCATGTCTCCCTCGCCATGGAGTATGCCGTTGAGGATGAAAGATAAGTACATGACGACTATGCCGTAAAAGATTATGTGTATATAGTCTGTTGCAAGTGTTATTATGTTCGCATCCGCACCCATAAGGATGAAGATGTCTTCTATGAACAAAAATCCGATGATGACGGAAGTTATAGTCAGGATGATTGCTATCAAGATGCTGTGGCTTGCTGCCTGACGCGCTTCATCTATCTTTTTTGCTCCGATGAGCCGTGCTATAAATGATGTTGCACCGATACGCACACCGGATCCTATTGCTATTATGAAGAAAATTATGGGGAATGTTATTGTTATGGCTGCAAGGGCATCTGAGCTTAATCTTCCCAGAAATATTGCATCTATTATATTGAATGCGGTGTGCAGGAGCATGGCTACGATAATAGGTGCTGACAGCTTGATTAGCGTCTTTTTTATGTTGCCGTTTGTTATATCTGGTTTCTGTTTTGAGAAGATGTTCATCTTTTTTATTAAAGGGGAATATATAAATATTGATTGAATGTTTTTTTCTTGTTTTTTTAAATAAATATATATACCTCTGATTACCAATATGATGGTATGTCTGTAAAGAAAAATGTACCTGCAAAGAAAACAGTTAAGAAATCTAAATCAAAAAAGTCCAGCTCTTCCGGCAAAGTCAGTTTGGAGGTTGATAAGAAACATATTCTTTATGCTATCATTATTCTTCTTGTTATCGTATTTGCACTAAGCCTGAAAAATGTTGAGATACCTTCTTCAGCAGATGATGTGGGTGATACTTTACCGATTGATAATATTCCAGAGGATACTGTGCAGGACACTCAGACAACTGTTGATGACGGCGATGCCGGCAATACTGTGAAAGACACAACACCTGTGGATGTTGCACCTCCTGAACCTCAGGATACTGCTGATGACAATGCTGATGCTTATGTTCCTGAAGCGGGAGAAATTGTGGCATCTTTTGATGAGGCTGTACAGACTGATGTTCTTGATATCAGGTTCAACTCTTATGAGACAGTCTCAAGCTATGTGTACCAGACTGTGGAAAACGGGACTGAAAGGACTGATAATGCAATTGCAGGCAAGCAGTTTTTTATGTTGAACTTCACAGTGATTAATAAGGGTGCATTATCAGTATATGTCGGTTATGGTAAAGTGACATTGCTTGCTGGGGACATCTACATTTATGATCCTATAGTCTATGAAGGATATGATGCATTACCTAAGTATAAGAAGATATCGCCCGGGACAGAGATGACAGGTATTGTCCTGTTTGAGATTCCTTCCAATTCTGAAGACATAAGAATCCGTTACAGCTTTTCCGGTCTTTCTATAACTGAGAGATTTGCGACCTGGTTTTTGTGATGAGATTTCTGTAGATAGATTTTTTAAAAAATAATAACCATTCAATAAACTTATAAATTCTCGCACTTTCTTTTATGTTATGGATGGCAAGATAGAGAGTATTGCAGGCCCTAAGAAAAGCAGGAATGGTAAGGATTATTTTGTCCTGACTATTGGCGGGGAGACATTAAGTGTCTGGGAGCCGTCGCTTGTTGAAGGGATCTGTGAAGGCGATGATGTCTGCTATGAGTTTTCTGTGTCCGGCAGCTTTAAGAACATCACTTCTCTTGAGAAGAAAGAGGCTGAAATCAAATGTGATTATCCTGCTGAGTTTACGAAAGGCTCTGAGGTGGATACTTCAAGCAGGATTGATGAAAGGCTTTGTGAGATAAGTAACAAGCTTTCTGTCATTATTGAGATCTTGTCTGAGAGAGATTCTGGCAATAAGTGAGTTTTCATCACACATTAGGGTAAACTATATATGGGACTCTTTCTAAACTATTAGTTTATATGGATAAAAGACTGCCATTTAAAGGATTACTTAGGAAATTCGGAAATATTGTTAATTCTAAGATTGACGCGAATGAAGATGGTGAGTCTGTAACTGGTGTGGTTGATTCTGAAGAAAGAGCAAGTATAGCAGATATTGCCGAAAAACTAAGACCACAAAT
>JAGLUQ010000210.1 GCA_023134675.1 Candidatus Aenigmatarchaeota archaeon
AGTACCCATGTTACAAAGGTTGCTACCTTGAGCATTATCTTTGATAGGAACATCAGCATCTTTGTCTTCAGGCTTGCGTTCTCTGTTGCTTCATACTCTATCTTATCGCTGTTTATGGCGTCAAGGATGAGCTGTGCGGGGTCATTTGAGGATTCTAGGGATTCAAGGTTTTCTAATATTGTCTCGTTGACTCTGAGCTTCATTGTGGCTTCAGGGTCGGATCCTTTTTTTATGTTTTCCAGGGTGCCGTTTTCTGTCACTATTGTGAATGTCTGCCCTGTCTCTGTCAGTGTTATTTCAAGGATTTCCTCTCCGAATGTGCTTTTTAAGGTATCTAATGCCTTATTATCTGTCTGTTGATTGTTTACATAGTATTTTATGTATTCTACAGTTTCGTTGTCAAGCTCTATGTTCTCAAACTGGCTGTAATCGATAGCAGTGGCAGTATTTGAGAGTATAAGGATTGCAAGGATCAGGAGTGTTATTACTTTTTTCATACTACTTTTTGTGCTTTTTTGGTTTATATAGTTTTTATGGTGCCTAATCCTGTGTGTTTTTTGTTTGTCTGGTGTCTGATAGATATGCTGGTGCCTAATCTTGTTTTTTTGCTTAATTTCCTGTAAGACCTATACGTTTTTTTGATTCTGTCTTTGCTGTTTTTGTGTTGATGGTGCCTAAACTATATTTTTTGCTCTTTTTTATTGATAGTGCCTAATATGTTATTTTTTGTCAGATGTTAATGATAGTGCCTAATTTTCCTTTTTGTGTATTTTTTCCGTAATCTTTATTATCTGCCGTGACAATATAATTGATATGGTATTTGTCTGGCTTGTGAATAAGATTGCAGGTATATTCAGGATGCATGCTTCGGAGATAAAAGATTCCGGCGCTGAGAAAGATTTTAACAAGATGCTTGAGTTAATACAGGGCGGCTTTGAGAAAGTCAAGGGTCGTTTTGAGAATCTTGATTCTGAGATAGATGCGATAAGATCTACAGTCATATCAAAAGATGATCATGTGAGTGAGCATGAGACTATCAGGAAAGAACTGTCATCGCATAAGTCCGGGCATGCTTCTATGCTGAACAATATACATACTCTTTACGATAAGCTTGAGACTATGGAGACAAAGCTTGCTGAACAGGTTGCTTATTCCGGAGGGAAGCCAGATGATGAGCTGTATGGGCTCTATAATAATATCAGGAAAGAAATCAATGCTATAGATTCCAGGCTTGATGAAAGCGTGTCATCTAAGGTTGCGCCTATTATCGGCGAGATTGAGAGGAAAGTCTTATCTTTGGATTCAAAGCATTCATCGTTTGTTGATGAGCTTGAGTCTTTGAAAAGGAGGCTGGATGTGTCTGCCTCTGTCAAGCTGAATGATCATGTGAAGTCTATCATATCTGATGAAGTTAAGAATGCTGTAGATACTTTGAATGCTGATAGATTGAAATCTGAAAACGTTTCCGGGTCTGGTGTTTATAACAATGTTACCACGGATGACCACAATGTTGTATCACAGAATAACAATGTTACCACAGATATTGCTAATAATTCTGCTGTTGGAACACAAGATAACATTGTTGCAACAGCATTCAGGCCTACAAGGACTGTTGTAACACCAAGGAATGTCAATAAGATTCTGCCTTCTGCTCTTATGCCTACATTCAATGAGCTTTTGAATGCTGATCGGTTCCT
>JAGLUQ010000211.1 GCA_023134675.1 Candidatus Aenigmatarchaeota archaeon
GTATGACAACAGTACCACCCTGCTCACGTATCCTGTCAATTGTCTCAGGTACAGATAAAAGAGAGGGAATCTTCTCGGTAAGGTTAAGCCCGATGACTTCCCCGCGCTTGGTAAGTACCTCTTCGCCGGGAATCACAAAAAAGCCGTCTTCCTCCTGTGCCTTCACCTTTGGCAATGCATTATGATCCGTTATGGCAATCCCGTCAAGCCCTATCTTCTTTGCAATCTCTATAATTTTCCCTGCCTTCATGAAAGAATCGCATGAGCGCTCGGAATGAATATGCAGGTCAAGTTTCATAATATCAATATTCAATTACCAGATTTATATGTTTAACAACAGAAGAAAAATTCCCCGCAGCAAGCTATGGAATATCAAAAAACAAAAGTATAACCAATAATATTACTTTTTATCATGCTTTTTATCATACTTCTTTGCATACCCCATTACATTATTTAGATATAATGTTATCTCGTCTTTAATCTTTATTGCATAATTTGTATTCTTATCATATGCATACTTCACCAGTTTTCTATGATTCTCAAAGAAAGAATTAATTTTAGCCATCAGAATATCATACTCTTTATGCTCATCCACCTTATCATAATGCCCAAATTTATAATCAACCTCAAGTTTGGAAAGAAAAGCTGGCAAAACATCCTGAAAAGTAAGATAAGTATAAACAAAAAACAACTTTAGTCGTCCTTCATGATTAAGCCGCCTGTTTGAAAAATAGATATACTGGTTAAGCATCTTAAAATCTGCATGCTCATAAGCACGCCTGACAAATTCAGTATCTTCACAGACAGCTATAGTTTCATCAAAACCACTTAAATCATCAAAAAGGTCCTTTTTGATAAATATAAAAAAACCAGGAACAACTGGAGATATATAAGATCGTGCCTTAAAATAAAGATTAAGAAGAATATCTGCAGGAATATCCTTAACATCAAAAGGATATAGAAAATGAAAGCAGTTCGCAAGCTGGAGTTTTTTTGTCTTTATCTCAGTCAGAAAATCTTCAAGAAATGTTTTTATCGGCAAAATTACATCAGCATCAAGAAACAGTAAATACTTCCCGCGAGCAATCTTGGCTCCGCAATTTCTTCCATGCCCAGGTCCCTTTCTATCATCAATAAAAACTCTTGCGCCAAATGACTTTGCAACATCCACTGTCTTATCATCAGAATTAGAATCAGAAACAATTATCTCATAATCCTTATAAGTCTGGATTTTAATGGATTTTAAAAGTTTTGAGAGATACTGCCCCTCATTCAATGTTGGTATTATTATCGAAAGCTCTGGTTTTTTATCATCCATGATACCACTCAAAAATACCGCCTGTACTCACCGAAAAGATCAGCAAGATTCCTGAAAAGGCCGGGGCACTTCGCCATGTTCTTTCTGTCCCTGTAAAGCTCTCGCCCTCCAAGACCCAATATCCTCTTAAGAAATAACAGCTTAAACAGGATATAATACCGAAACTGCGACAAAAATACCACAAGACCGTCCTTGAGAGGATTAAACTTAGACCTCCCAAGCCGGGGAGCATAAGATATAGGGATATTGAGCACAGACAGGTTCTCATAGACAGATTTAGCAGTCATCTCAGTCTCTATGCCAAACCCGTCCTCCTTAAGATCAAGATGCTTTATAGCCTCTTTTGTAAGTCCGCGAAG
>JAGLUQ010000212.1 GCA_023134675.1 Candidatus Aenigmatarchaeota archaeon
TCACTCTTTTAAGCTTTATCGGCTCACCCCTGAAGCCCTGCCTCCTGTGGATAAGGTATATCTTTTTTGCTATCCCTGCAAGATACAGGGTTGCTGACAGGGCTGCATCTCCTCCTCCTATGACTGCTACTGTCTTATCTTTGAAGAACGCACCGTCGCATGTGGCGCAGTATGATACGCCCCTGCCTAAGTATTCAGCCTCACCGGGGATGCTGAGTTTTCGTGTGGTTGTGCCGAGTGCGAGTATTAGTGTCTTTCCTTCATAATGCTCTTTGCCTGATGTTATTATGAATGTGCCTTTCTTCTTTTCAAATCTTTCTGCTCTTCTGTAGATTATCTCTACACCTTGCGATTTTGCGTGGTCTTCAAATTTACTCATCAGTTCCATGCCGGATATTGAGGGGAAGCCGGGGTAATTTTCTATAAGGTGAGCGTCTGCTGCCTGGCCTCCGAGCTTTTCGCCTATCACAAGCGTCTTCAGGTTTGATCTTGCGGCGAATATGGCTGCTGACAGGCCCGCCGGGCCGTTTCCTATGATTATCGTGTCGTATATCATATTTTTCACTTTTTGATTGTTTTTTGTTTATGTAAGTTTATGTATATTTCTTGCATAAACTATATAAATGTTTGCATACAATCTATTTCCATGAAAGATTTAAATCCTTTTGATATGAAAATCTGCGACAATGTTGAGGTGAGAGAGCTCCTGTCTCTTTTTTATCGTCTTTCAGTGGCTGATATTGATGTCTTTTTCGCTGTATGTCCGCTTAGGGCTGTGCGTATTGAGGAGATTTCAGATAAGATGGGCAAGGACAAGTCAACAGTTCAGAGGTGCATAAACAGGCTGTATTCTGCCGGGCTGATCACAAGGGAGAGCAGGTGCTGTACTGAGGGGAAGAAAGGGCGATATTTTGTGTATTCTGTTGTCTCTAAAGATGTGTTGAGGGATATGTTGTCACTGGTTTTGAATAAATGGTATAAAAACAGACAGGATGTTATCGGTTCGTTATAGGAAGGCTTATAAAGCTTTTCTGTCAATATTGATTGTTTTGATGTGTTTTTGTCAAAAAAATGATTAAAGGAGATTTGGTTTGTTATGAGTGGAGAATTAAATGGAGACGGATGCATTGTTTATGCTACTGAAGTACCTGGGATAAATGATGATGGCAGTAATTATGATACTATATATCCAGATAAAGTAACTGCTTTTCAGAATATGACTTCTATTGGTGATAGAAATCCACATAATGAAAATCTAAAATTAAAGGATAATAATATCCCATATATGAATTTAACTGATGATGAGTTATTAGAAATGATAATCGAGTCTTCATTGTATCTACTTTCTGAAAAATATGGTATAACTCCTGGCATGTTTATAGATTCTAATGATAAATACTTGCCTCACAATATGGATCATTTTGAAAATGAGATTGTAGATATAATCAATGAGTTAAGTGATGAGATATCATTTTATAATGTAGAAAATGCTCCATTGTATGTTTTATTAGTTGCTGAAACACTTAAGAAATATGCAGATGATATAGCTAATAGGGATGAGATAAAAACAAATAATAATGTCTTTAATTCGTTTCAATTATTTCATTTTTAATAGATATTTTGAAGATATATTTTTTAGGGATAAATTTTTAAAATATATATTTAGTC
>JAGLUQ010000213.1 GCA_023134675.1 Candidatus Aenigmatarchaeota archaeon
GCAATATTTATATACAGGTATCTGTATCTTTCTCTTGTTCGGGTGCAGTATCTCTGTATTTTCCGGCGATAAAATGTTAAAATAAGATGAAGTGAAGATTATGAATAAAAATATGTCAAAACTGTTTGTGTTTGCGGTCATCGCGATGTATATGGTTGTACCTGCCGCTTTTGCGGAGGATGTTACTGCCAGTCTTGGCGGAGATGATGTCGCTGATCTTAATGATATAGCTGAAGACAGCGATGCTGAAGATGCTTCCGAGGCTGGTATCACTCCGGATTCTCCTTTTTACGGACTGGATGTCGCTATGGATAATGTAGGTCTTATGCTGACATTCAATAAGGCCAAAAAGGCAGAGAAGAAACTTCAGATAGCTAATGAAAGGCTTAAGGAAGCCAAGATGATGGGGTTAGGGAACAATCTGGATGCTATGGAAAAGGCAAAGATAAGGCATGATGAGATGCTTCTTTCTGCTGAAGATGATATAGATGCGATAGGTACAGGCGACGAGACTGAAGCCCTTAAGACAAATATGAAGATAAAGACAATGCTTCAGATGCATAAACAGGAAGTGTCTGATGTTGAACAGGAACTTACCCTGAGAGTCCGCGGAAGGCTGACTGCTGCTCAGCAGGAGAATCTTGACGCTTTCCTTGGTAGTATGAAAGGCAGCTTAAACTCTGTTGATGTCAAGGTACAGAACAGGGAAGAGAAGATAAAAGCTGTCATGAAGAAGACGCGCAACATGTCTGATGCTGAGATTGAGGATGAGTTTGAAAACTATAATATGGCAGCTGCAGGAGAGCATTTAGGAGACAAAACTGAAAATCTTATCAGTCAGGCAGATAAAGCAGTTCTGCATGCAGAAGACCTTATAGCTAAAAAGGAAGAAGCAGTCAAGAATGTGACTTATGCGAAAGAACAGCTTGAAGATGCAAAACTGATTCTTGCAAAAGCTAAAGCTGAATATGCGGATGGCAATATTGAAGATGCTGTAGAGCTTGCTTTCAAGGCTAAAAGGCTTGCTATCTATGCTGCCAGCGGATTTTCTATTGAGAAGCTGATGAATACTCCTGTGAAAGATAATCCTGATTTTAATGAGATGAAAGAGAGGATCATGGAAAGGAAGGAAGTAATGATACAGGAGCAGAGAAAGGTTCGTGAGCAGATAGAAGAGCATATAGGCAATCTTGAAGATGACTTTGATAGTGTTTCAGACGATACTTTGAATGACCTTGATGGTAATGTTACAGAAGATGATTCAGAGAATGGATCTGATGATGTGACTGGCGATGATGTAAATGAGACTTCAGATGATCTTGATAACGGATCTGATGATGAGAATGATACGGTCTCAGGAAACAGCTCTTCTGATGAGAATGTAACTCTATCCGGGAATTCAGAAAACACCAATGCAAATACAGTCTGATAGGGATGGCCGGCAGACATATCTGCCTCTTTTTTTCTTTTTTTCAAAAGTTATATAAAGCATTGAAATCAATATATTATTTATGGAACTGTTCCTGTTGAACGTTTCATAAACTGTTTTATAGTTCAAAAAAGTCATTTTGGGCTTTTTTTTCAATTCAAGAATATTTTTGATGGTGATTCATATCGGTAAGGAAATAGATTC
>JAGLUQ010000214.1 GCA_023134675.1 Candidatus Aenigmatarchaeota archaeon
CTTCATTTATCCTGAGTTCGCATATTGTCTTGTTCCATCCATGCGAAGTGTCTGGTTTCGGCGGACGTATTGATATTTTATAATAATCTGTCATCCCCTTATTCTTTCTAGATTCTGCATTGCTGCCTTTTTCAAACACGATAAACCCTTCAAGTGGTTTTCTTGATTCATCATCTGAAATAGTTTCAAAATCACATTGCCATCGATTACCGTAATCATTCGCATCATTTTCTTCAACCAGATAAGATTCAAAAACATCTTGTATTGTATTGTCAGTATTGAATCCTGTATAGCTTAAAAGGTTATTTAGCTCACCAACTACAAATTCCAGTTCTTCAGCCAGCCGTTCAGACTCTTTTAAAATACTATTCTGTATTTTTGTTGTTATTTTTGGAATAGTTTCATGTTCTTCCCGGGTTGCAGAAGAGCTGTAAGTCAGAGAATTTAT
Source organism: Candidatus Aenigmatarchaeota archaeon (assembly GCA_023134675.1). Lineage (GTDB taxonomy): Archaea > EX4484-52 > EX4484-52 > EX4484-52 > GLR71 > GLR71. Next base: position 449 of record JAGLUQ010000214.1, read on the forward strand.
GACACCGGCTTTATCCTTATCAGTTCCGTTGCCGTCAAACTTAAACATTCTTGCTGAATTAAAGAATTTGTATGGTCCGGCTTCTGATGCCTGATATGTTCGTGTGTACGCACCTTCTTCTGTTTTTCCTTTATATGGTATTTCAGCGTCTTCAGGAAAATTGGTCAATGAACAATAGATCCTTTCAAATGCAATATTTTTTTCTTTTTGTAAAGCATCAATCATATAATTAATAGAAGTTGTATCATTTAAATATTTTTGGGTGATATCAGTTTTTTATAATTACCTATTTTCCATAATATCACATCAATCATACATTTCACGCAGAGCCACAAGTTTTTCGACAGCTTCAAATTCTTCATCTTTCTTTGCGCCGTCAATTGTCCTGTCTAATATATATTTCATGACAGGATAGCCGTTCTCCCTCTCGTGCAGCGTCAGCCTGCTGCTGATAAGGATTCCCAGAGGCATAATGCCATACATTGTTGTTTTCAGGTCTTTATTTTCAACTATATCAACCAGACCCGCATTTTTCATATATGCCATAATATGATGTACTTCTCTTTCATTTTTTAAGTATTTTAAGAAATCAGAAACATTGTAGCAGGGAATATAGCGCGGAACACAGATGCTTTCAGACATCTCTTTAATGTTTAACAGCTTGTTTCCCGGAATACCTGAAACTTCCAGCATATTCATAAGAAGCGCTTTTTCCTCGCTTGTCCAGTTCTCAATAATTGTTTTTGCAATTCTGTCTGCCGCTTTTATCATAGTTTCAGGTATGCACTTATCTTCCGTGGCCATCTTATTATTTTGACAGTTCTCCTATAAAAACGTATCGTCAATAATCATCCAAGGCTTATCTTCTTCTTCTTCTTGAGCTGCTCAAAAAGGCTGTCATGCGACTTCTCAATATCTTTTTCTTCCTGGACCTTTGCTTTCCTGACATCCTCTTCTTTCTGCTTTTTAAACACAGATTTATCGGCTTTCCTGGCCTTAAGCAGAGTTATAAGCTTCCCATGAGCATCATCTGCCTCTCTCTTGGTCTTGTTGATAAGATCATTTGTCTTCTTGAGTTTCATATGGTCTTTTTTGAGCTTCCGCATATTCCTGAATATAATCCCCTGGAGCTTATATTTCCTGTCAAGAGTATCTATTATAAGATTCCCGTG
>JAGLUQ010000215.1 GCA_023134675.1 Candidatus Aenigmatarchaeota archaeon
ACAGAACCAAATGGCAATGGATTGTGACCAACAGCATCTATATCTTCTCCAAAACATCCGATTGTGCATGGGAACAGGTGTGCATTTTCAATTATTGATACCATCTGCTCACTCATTTCTCTTTCTGTCAGCGGCCTGTTTGCGCCGGTTTTTATCTCTTCTTCCATCTTTTGTGCATATGCTGAATTTTCCGGAGGATTTATACCCATAAATGTCAAATACCTGGGATTGATTGCATTAAGAACTTCTACTGTGCCTTCTATATGTTCATTATAGAATTTTTTGCCTCCAAGGCCCGGCATTATCATGACAGATGTATTAATAAGAGTGCCAAAGTCTGCAAATATGTAAGGAAGCCTTATATTATTCAAAATTTCTGCACTTTCCAGAATATCATTTTTTGTATATCCTTTGTCCACATAGTCCAGGACTTCATCTGAGCCGCTTTCCACACCCCAGTATATCAGTCTTGGTACTATTCTTTTCGGGCTTATCACTGTCAGACCTGTATCTCTCAGATATCCGGAAATGCCTTTATTTCTGTAGCCTGTATACAGGTATTTCATATCTTTTGGCCCTTTTTTCTTTATGCTGTCTGTCCGGCCGTATAATGATACTCTATCCGGTTTTCTTCCGGTATGCTCAATAAACTGATAAATTGTATAATCAGTTGCCTCATGCAGCACTTCAGTCTCTGTGTCAATTGCATCTGCACCGCCTATGAATATTTTTCTCAGATATTTTGTGTAATCTCCCAACTGTTCAAAGATGTCATCAACATGCTGCTGATACTCTTCCAGAGTCTTGACCCTGTAAGGGACACCTTTAAATCCTTCACAATATGTGCATCTGTTATAACTGCAGCCGGTATCTAATTCAAATATTATAGAATGAGGCACTCTCTCTGCGGGCGGGTAGAAATCTATGCCTGCGGGATAAAGATCTTTGTTGCTGTACAATCCAACAAGACTTTTGACCATTCTTATTGTTTAAGGTAAAATCTTTTAAAACTTATTTTTTTATTATTTATCTATAATTAAAAAATGTATTTATCGCAATAATAATTTACGGCCCCACTTCTTTGCAGAGTCTCCAAAAGTTGTTTCCGGCCAGACACGTCTGCTATTATAATATATTTCTCCGCCTTTTATGTTCTGGGATAACTGGGTATCAGTGTTGACTTTATATCCATATGCATCACCAATGCTGATTGTTCCGCCTTCCATACCTTTGCCTATGCCTTTACCTGAAACACCCTGCATTATCTCCATACTTCCGCCTTTCATGTTTATTCCGGCAAAGTCGTGAAGCCAGCCCCATACAAATATTTCTTTTTCCTCATTGTTCATACCTATATATGAGATCTTTTGCCCTTCGGGATATATGGATATCCTTTCGTCCTCATAGAGGGTGTTTATCATTGCAGAAATAAATATGCCTTTGTATTCTGTTTCTTCGTCGTATATGCTCTCTAAAAAACCATTCAGACAATCTTCATCTATTGAAGGGATACTGTGCTTTTCAAGCATCTTTACTGCAATATAGTACGATGTTTCAGCATCCAGGATTTGATCTTCCTTTATCCAGTCATCATAACAATCGAAAA
>JAGLUQ010000216.1 GCA_023134675.1 Candidatus Aenigmatarchaeota archaeon
CTCATCAGAGGTCGCAGAATCAATACATATATCGCAATCATATTTTTCGCAGCCAAATTCATAAAGCAGTCTTTTCTTGTTATTATCAGCATCAAAAGATGTATCCCACAATAAATCAAGGGCAAAGAGGTTCTTATAGTATGGCTCTGTCATCTTTTCGCGTCTTTTTTCTTTTATGATGCATATGATAGATCCCTGTTTCTCATTTTCAGCCATATCCCCCCTGTCTGCATAGAAAACAAAATCTGTGTGATAAAGACCATTTTTTATATAATGAAAAACATTTACAGTTAGCGTTTCTTCCTGTAATAATGAATCAAGCAGAATCTGGGTCATAATATACAACTCTTGTTTTAAGTCATAGTTCACCTAAGATTTTTGATTATTTTCTAAAATATATTTCTCTCTTTTTTTGAGTACTAAAGGCTTCACGAAAATACTATGACCATAATTATGTTTTGATGTACGGTTCCGGCTTTCTATGTCATTTATTTTTTCATAGCAGTCAGGATAATATTCTTCCATAAGTTCTTTCAATTTTAAAAAATCATATATATTGTTTCTATCTATTTTTAAGATACCGCGCAGGTCACATTCGTATTTTTCTTCTTCATCTTCAACAATTTTGACCCTTCTAAGAATTGCTACAGTCACGCAGTTTTCTTCAAGAATTTCATATTTCTTGTGGACAAGACCTTTAATCATATAGTATTCTGAATCCCCCGCAGCATAAAGCTCAGCTTTGAAAGGATAATTATCGTATACAATCTCGTCCATACTATCACAAAATCAGGATTTAATAGATAGTTCTTAATTCTTTAATCTTTAAAAAGCTTAATTCACAAACCAGAACTATGATAAAAGTAAAATTCCTGGGAACGACAGCCAGCATACCTACAAGGGAAAGGAACCTGCCATCGGTGTTTGTCATGTTCAAGGGAGAAAGAATGCTCTTTGACTGCGGAGAAGGCACCCAGAGACAGCTGATGGACCAGGGCCTCAAGTTCATGAAAATCAACAAAATATTTATCACTCACTGGCATGCAGACCATTTCGCAGGCATCCTGGGCCTTATCCAGACAATGTCGCTTGAGGGCAGGAAAGAGCCGCTATATGTCTACGGCCCGAAAAGGACATCAGAATTCCTTGAACAGCTCCTGACAATCGGCTATTTCGGCAGGAGTTTTAAGATAGAGATAACCGAAATGGATGACAGCTTCTCAATAGAAGGGGACGGATACACAGTAACAGCATTCAGCGTCACCCATAGGATACCGTCTTTAGGCTATGTCCTTGAAGAAGAGCCAAGAAGCAGGGCCAACATGGAAAAGGCAAAGAAATTCGGCCTTGACACAAGCCCTATGATAGGAAAGCTGAAAGCAGGAAAGACAATAACCTTCAAAGGCAAGACTATAAAACCCGAGGATATCATAGAGCACCTTCCCGGAAGAAAGATTGTGTACACAGGCGACACAAAATATGACCCGAATGTAATAAAGCATGCCAAAGACGCAGACCTCCTGATACACGACTCAACTTTTGCCTCAAACAAGGACGATATAGACGAGATCGGCCACTCCACAGCAAAGGATGCGGCAAC
>JAGLUQ010000217.1 GCA_023134675.1 Candidatus Aenigmatarchaeota archaeon
GCGCCTACAAAAGCCATGCCAAAGGCACCGCCGAGCCTGCCGAATAATGTGGCTGCAAGGAAATCCTTAAAACTCATTTTTGACAATCCTACAAGATATATTATCTCGTCGTCCGGGAAGACAGGCAGGAAATATATCAGGAACAATCCAAAGAATCCTACTTTTTGAATCGCGGATTCATATCTGTCCATTATCTTTTTGCTGACAATCCTGTTTACCAGAGGCCTGCCATATTTTCTTGCAAGCAAGAAGGCAATTATTGAACCAATTGACGAGCCTATATAGTTTAACAAGGTTCCTGTCCATAATCCGAAAATTGCACCGCTCGCAGCCATCATCGCATAATGGCTTATAGGGGCGACAACCACCTGGAGTATCTGGATAAGTATGAAAGCAACAGGAGCAAAGATCCCTGTCCCATCAAGAAATGCTTTGAGATTGTCAATATCTGCAAAAAATTTAGAGGAGTAAAAAGTTATCAATATGATTATTGATATGAAAACTATTAGTTCTGCCCAGCTTTTTAATTTTTCAAGATTCATTTCCATCTCATTTTAGATAACGCTCGACATATAATAATCTTTGTTGTGAACTAATATCACAACATTTATATAATTTTGCCGCTTTTATTCTTGTTATGGAACAGGAACTTAGGCAATCAGGGTTAACAGGAAATGAAGCCAAAGTGTATCTGGCTTTGCTTAAGAGCAATCAGATATCCGGCAGCAGACTTGCAAAAAAGACAGGTCTTGACAGGTCTGTGACATATAATGTGCTGGACAATCTTATTGAAAAAGGGCTTGTCAATCATGTTATCAAGGACGGCAAAAAAATCTTTTCCGCCGGGAAGCCGGAGAACCTGCTGACGCCGATAAAAGAAAAAGAAGATTTTATTACATCAATCATTCCAAAGCTGAAAAAGATCCAAAAGGTTCCTGAAGCCAAAGGGAATGTTGAGGTCTATGAAGGGAAGGAAGGACTGAAATCATTTACGCTTGATGTGCTAAAATTTGATGAACTCTATATATTGAATGCGACGGGCAAAATATTTACTGTACTGGAATATTTCGGTCCGCGAATAATCAGGGAAGGAAAGAAAAAAACAGAGATCAGGATAATCGCGATTGAAGAATCAAAAAATACAGACCTTATGAGATTGAATGCGGAGATAAGATTTTTACCGAAAGAGTATACCAATTCTGCGACAACATTCATCTATGGAGACAAAGTCGCGTTCCAGATAATTACAGAAAAGCCGATGATTATAGTGATAGAAAACAAAACAATTTCAGAAGGTTATAAGAAAGATTTTGAGCTGATCTGGAAATATTGCAGTAAGGGTTAGGATTTTGAGATGTTGTGTTTATGCAGATGCCTTGGTCGTCTTGCCTGAAAAGTTTTGTATCTCAGCATTTTTTGCTTCTGTTATCATTTCATCAAGATTTATGATTTCATCCCAGCCGCATTCTTTAAGTATGTAGTTTAGGAAGTCTACATCGGCCCCATAATTAAAATGATAACAATAGTAAGAGTCACTATATTTCCATAATTGTATAGCTGTATTTGTTTTGCTGCAA
>JAGLUQ010000218.1 GCA_023134675.1 Candidatus Aenigmatarchaeota archaeon
AAGACCTGTATTTGCTGATATTGATGCTGATACTTTCAATATAAATCCTGAAACGATTGAAGGGAAGATAACATCCAGGACAAAGGCTGTTTTAGTTGTGCATCTTTTTGGAAATCCGTGCGATATGGACAAAATAAAGAAAATTTGTGATAAACATGACCTTATTCTGATTGAAGATGCCTGCCAGGCACACGGGGCTGAATACGAAGGACATAAAGTCGGATCTATCGGTGACTGCGGCGTGTTCAGCTTCTACCCCACAAAAAATATGACGACAGGAGAAGGCGGTATGATTACCACAAGCAGTGCGGATATTGACAAAAAATGCAGGATTATACGGGATCATGGTCAGGATGGCAGAGATAACCAAACTATGCTTGGCTACAATTACAGGATGACTGACATCCAGGCAGCTATCGGTGTTGAACAGCTGAAGAAACTTGAAGAGTTTATAGAGAAGCGGATTGCTAATGCTAAAATGTTGAATGAAGGATTGAAAGGTGTTAAAGGTATAATCACACCAAAAATACAGTCAGAGACAAGGCATGTCTTCAATCAGTATACTATACGAATGACTGAGAATTTCAAGATATCAAGAGAAGAGCTGATAAACAAACTAAAGACTGCGGGAATCGGAGCTTTTGTCTATTATCCAAAGCCGATATACAAGCAGAAGTATTATCTGGAACTTGGATATAAAGACAATCTAAAAAATGCTGAGAATGCCGCAAAAGAGGTCGTGAGCATACCTGTGCATCCAAATGTTACAAAAGAAGATGTAGAACTGATAACAGATACTATCAGTGAACTATCTTCCTGAAATCTTCAACGGGTATCTTTATCTCTTTGCCACAGGAAGCGCATTTATACAAGACATCAAGATTGTTTCTTTTAATTATCTCTGACAATTTTCTTCCGCATTCACAGACGAAACCTTTTAGTTTTGCGGGATTCCCGTATGCGAGTCCGTAATCAGGTATGCTTTTTGTGACAACAGAACCTGCCCCTACCATGCAATGCTTGCCTAATGTGTTTTCACATACAATTATTGCTCCTGCTGCGATGGATGCTCCCTCTTTCACAAGGGTCTTTGACCATTCTCCTGCTGTTGAAACTGCACGCGGATACAGGTCATTTGTGAATGTCACACTCGGTCCAATAAAAACATTATCTTCTATTGTCACACCATCATAAACGGATACAAAATTCTGTATCTTGACATTGTTTCCGATGATGACATTGATGTCTATATAGCTGCTCTTGCCAATTATGCTGTTTTTTCCGATTGCCGCTTTTTCCCGGATTTGTGCCTGGTTCCATATTCTGGTACCTGCACCAATCTTTGCGTCTTTTGAGACATCTGCTGTTTTATGTATAAATACACTAATGTTTATCACCTGTAACTTTTAAGCAAATCTTTAATGCTTCAAGAGCATCTTTTCCAGTAACTTTTGGTTTGATTCCATTTTTAACACAATCTATGAAATGCACCAGTTCGTTCTTAAGGGGTTCTGATTTTTTTACTTCAATAATCTTGTGTTTTGCTTCACCGAATTTTATGATAAAATCACCAA
>JAGLUQ010000022.1 GCA_023134675.1 Candidatus Aenigmatarchaeota archaeon
TTCAAAGACACGCTTGTTGCAGAATCAACAGACGCCGCAAGGAAAGTACGGGGGTTGAGGCTGGTGACTCTTGAAGGCGAGCTTTTCGAGTCAGGCGGTGCTATAGTGGGCGGAAACCGGAGACGGTCAGGCAGGTCGCAGAAGCAGGACGCAGGTGTATCTGACATACTCTCATACGAAAAAGAGAGAAGCAAGGCAGAGATTGAGATAAAGATGCTCAAGGAAGAGATAGGCGACCTGAACGTACTTCTTGAAGAGAAGAAAAAAGACGCCGACGACAGCTCAGACGACGTGAAAAAACTTGACAAGAGAAAGCATGAGCTAAAGGATAAGATAACAAAAATCAAGGATACAAGAAAGACCATATATGAAGACAACATCATGCTCCAGAGAGAGATAGAAGACCTGAAGATAAGAGGAGCACGCCTTGAGGCAGAACTTGAGAATCTCCTCATAGCATACGAAAAATACAAGGACAGGACAGACCTGAAGAAAGAGGATCCTGAAAAGCTCCAGATGGAACTGAGAAAGATAGACAGGCAGATGCGTGCCCTGGGTCCTGTAAATCAGAAAGCTATAGAAGAGTACAACGTCTTCTCCCAGGACTTTGACGAATCCAGCGAGAAATTGGAAAAGCTTGCAGATGAGAGAAAATCCATAATATCTATGATTGAGGACATAGAGAACAAGAGGCGGGACATATTCAGGAAAGCTTTTGAAGGCGTCGCCGAAGAATTCAAGAAGGTCTATGCTGACCTGACAGACGGCAAAGGAAACCTGCGCCTTGAGAATCCCAAAGACATAGAGTCCGGTCTTGTCATCGAGGCAGAACCTGAAGGCAAGAAACTCCTGGGTATAGATTCCCTCTCAGGCGGAGAGAAGACCATGGCTGCAGCAGCATTCCTTTTCGCATTGCAGAGATTCAAGCCTGCCCCATTCTACATCCTTGACGAGATAGACGCCGCCCTTGACAAGAAGAATTCCGGGAAGATAGGCGACCTGATAAAAGAGTATTCTGACCAGTCCCAGTTCCTGGTCATATCGCACAATGACGTCCTTGTCCAGAAAGCTTATAGGGTGTATGGTGTTTCCATGCAGAAAGGCGCATCCCAGGTTGTAGGTGTTGAGCTGGAAGATTAGATGTTTCTGAACTTTTTATACATTTTCTTTTGACAAGATATTCTTGTGATATAATATAATAATTAAAGTAATTGTATGGGATGTTAAATCCAATTAATTTAAAATACAAAAAAATTATAAAGTATTAAAAATACTAAATATGATGGAGTTCCAAAATAAAATATTTGAATCGAAAACTTTTAAGAATGAAAATTTCACAGACAAGTCTTTTAAGGATTCGAGATTTACTGATTGTACTTTTGAAAATTGTAACTTATCCAATGTTGTTTTAAAAAATACTAGAATCCAAAATGGTATTTTTAATGAATGTAAAATTATGGGATTAAATTTTTCTGAATGCAGCAAATTTTTAGTTGGTTTTACTTTTAATAATTGTTTGATCTCTATGTCTTTTTTTTCTGATTTGGATTTAAAGAATATTGTTTTTGATAATTGCCAAATATTTGAATGTGATTTTAATCATACAAACTTAACAAGAGCCAATTTTGAAAATTCTGACCTCAAAAATACTTGTTTTTCAAATTCTAATTTAAGTTTTGCATCATTTAAAAATGCTAAAAATTACAGCATAGATCCAAACCAGAACACTCTAAATAAAACAAAGTTTTCGATTCCTGATGTAATAGGTTTATTAGATAATTTTAATATAATCTTAGAATAATCTCACCTTAAATAATTTCTTAATGATTAGCTTCACAACCGCTTGCGTTTATCCCTTGTTCTGACATAATAGCTTAACAAGACATTAAAATATTACAAAATTGTGAATTTTTCATCCGTCAGGATTAGTCCTGCAGTGTGGCTTCAAAAAATCCAAAAATTCATTTTTTCCTGAACAAATCAAAAAATATATATAGTGTTTGCAATAATAAATTAGCTGATATGATAGACAAAAACTTTTGGGGGCAATCACTCCATATTAACTTGCATGAATGCGATAATACAAAATTAAGTGAGGATAATTTAAAAGAATTTTGTAAATTATTATGTGATGAAATTAAGATGCAAAGATATGGTGAGGCAATGGTGGAAAGGTTTGGTTCCGGAAAATTAGTAGGGAATTCTGCTTTGCAATTTATTCATACTTCTAACATTTCTATCCATACTGATGAATTTTTTAATAGAGTTTTTGTTGACATCTTTAGTTGTAAAAAATTTGACAGATATAAAGCTAAATCTTTTTCAAAAAAGTTTTTCTGTGCTAAGAAAGCTAATTCAAGATTCTTAAATCGTTTTTAATTAAAAATTAAATAATGATTTGATTTATATATTTTTTATGGATTGTCTTTTTGTAAAAATAAAGATATTGCTGAAATAGTTATAATTAAAAATCATTTAGCTAAAGCTTTTCCAGGATTTTAGCCAATTGTTCTACCATTTTTTTGCATTTTATTCCTTATTGAACTAATACTCAATTTAATCTCTCAAAATTCTTGCTGACATTCAACATAGATACAAGAAACTCCAATAGTAGCTAATGTTATCCAAAATCAGGAAAGAACCTAAAACTTATTAAATATATTTCAGTTAATTCTATTTATGAGGGTTGAAAAAGAAGATACAGATTATCGTATATTTTTAACTGGAGAAAATATCATAGAATTAAATGATAGGAAACCTTCTGGTGTTGGTTTGGATATATTTCCAAGATATCTCCCGCTTTCTGCAAAATTTACAGATAACAATGGAGATATTAAAGAACTGGAAATAGTATGTACAAGAGATGCTTTTATTTTAAGTGATGATAAAACACACGACGATATCTATGTTGATTTTGACAATTTAGGGCCCTATGTAAAAGTTTATGCTCCAAGAATCGCTTCTTTATTATATGGGACCGATTATTTGGTAACCCGGTACAATGGCGAAGCAAAAATATGGATACATAAAGACGATAGGGTCATATCGCACAATGATATCCTTGTCCGGCAGGCTTAAAGGGCTACGACATATTTACGCAGAAAGGGGCTTCTCAGGTTGTCTGGGTTGAGCTGGAAGATTGAGTGTTTCATATCTCAAACTGCATACTTTCCTCTTACCTCTTTAGCAAGATCATGGAAATCATTCAATGAACTAATCCCATTCTTCTCGCAAAACTTTGAAAGCCCGTAATTTGTCTTGACAATAGCTCCATAAGGATCCTTGAACATAGCATAACCCATCTGCACCGGAACATTCCCGCCTGCATTCTGTGCCCTCAGGACATCTTCACATGTCTCCATGCCTCCGCAGATCTTAAGAGGTATCTTGTCAAACTCAAGATTACTGTACTTATCATATTCCTTATATTTCTCATGCACAAGATTTACAAGTTGGAGCGCTCTTTCCTTGTTCTTCGGACCGCTGTATCCTCCGCCACCGGTTGACAAGACATCGCTATCAACATACTTTGTGTTGGTAAGTACAATACCCATCTTATGCCTCTTGCAGATTTCAGCAAGCTCAAGTATCTTCTCATCGGAAAAGTCAGGCGACAGTTTCACATAGATAGGGATATCATTGTCTATCTCGCGTATCTCCTCAAGCAATTTTTCAAGGTTCTCATATGTGTCACAGCCCTCCTGTTTCTCGCATAGCTTCTGACCGTCATCAGTGTTCGGGCAGCTGACATTTATCTCAAAATCTACATATTCAAGGTATGGTACATCATCATGCAGTTCCCGGAACACATCCAAATATTCCTCTTTTGTCGACCCGCCGACACTGAGCGTCATCCTGAGATCAGGATACTTCTCCCAAAATCGTGATTTCTCAAGCTCAGATCTTACCGCTTCTGCAGAAGGTCCCGGAAGTCCAATAGCATTCTCAAAACCATCCTCTCGTTCAGCCATCCTTATGGGATCATTTCCTTTACCTTCATCGCGCATTGCAGTTTTTTTTGTGTAATTTACCCCCATGCGAGCCAGAATCAAGACAATGTCCATATCTCCTTCGTATGATGCAAGAGATACTGGAGTTTTATAGTGTATGATTGTCTCATAGAAATCAACATCAAGGCTGATGTTATCCGGTATGTCAAATTGCATGAGATAATCCGGAAGCTCTTTAGAACATTTTTTAAGAAGTCTGTCTCCCTCTTTTTTGGCATCTTCATAGTCGTCATATTTAGATTTGATATATTCTCTGAAGATCTTATATGTGGCAGAAGAAGCATTTATCTGGATTGGCAATACTGCTTTTTTATATATCCTATCAATCCATTTACGAGATTCATCATCATTTTCAGTCTGAACTTCTGAACTGATACTCATGTAATCAACACTCTTTAGGGAGAAAAATATTTAAGGTATCTATTCTCATTCTTTAATTATATCTAATAAATTGTTCTTGCTTTATGAATGAATTAAAAGGATACCTCGAAGACATAGACCCAAACTCAGAATACGATTATAATCAGTTCTTCTATGCAGTGCTTGTTAAAGACTGGAAAAAGTCTTGAAAAACGTTCTTTGGAAAACACCCGAACAAAACAAAACCCTTTTATATAAGAAAAACCAAATAAGACTATGAAATCAAAGCATTTCGCCTTGATATTGATAATAATTTCAGCAATCCTCATCTCAGGCTGTACTGCACCTGAAACAGACGATTCAGAGATATGCACAAAGGCAGGCACCGGCGAATCCATGACTTTTGATAAGGCAAAAACCATAGCTCAGGCAAGCGTATGCGGAGCTCAGGGAAATCTGAAAGACACTTACATGTGCAACGATGTAACTGGTACCTGGTGGATAGACCTTGACATAGAGCAACCAGGCTGCAATCCTGCCTGTGTCATCAATGTCGTGACAGAAGAAGCAGAGATAAACTGGAGATGCACAGGACTTTTGGAGTAAATATAATTGTCAATATCTTGCGTTTTTTCAATCACAATCCTTCTCACCAAAAGTAACCGCATATCCGCCTATCCTGACTTCATCATCAGTCACATCAACATATACTCTGCCCATTTTCTTCATTACATATCCCTGCTCCACAATAAATTTTCTTTTCTCTAAAATCTTATTGTACACAATGTATGCTCCAAGCGCCCCTGCCGCAACACCGGTGACCGGATCCTCATCAATCCCGAAAAGCGGGTTAAACTGCCGTGCATGTAAATCAGAATCCTTGTCAATAGTTTCAAAACAGAAAGGATAAAATCCCTTAGCTCCGGATTCTTCACAATACTTTTTAATTGCTTCAAGATCCGGCCTTATCCTAAAAAGTGCATCAATTGATGCTAAAGGAATCATAAGTTTCGGAGTGCCCACAGAAACAATCTGCAGAGGATGTTCCATGATGTCTGTCTCTTTGATGCTTAACATCCTGGCAATCTCTATCTTATCTACAGCAACATCATTATACTGCATTTTATCCTGTACCATCTCAACAAGGCCGTCCTTATGGCATGTGACAGGAAAGACACCGGATTTTGTCTCCATAACAAAAGTTTTTTCACAATAATCTCCAAATCTTATCCTGCCTGACTCAATCAGGCAATGGAACGCAGCGACTGTCGCATGTCCGCAGATATCGACTTCCTGTGTCTGAGAAAAGAACCTGATTTTATAGTCTGCTTTTTTAGATTTCATGACGAAAGCAGACTCAGAGAACCCCAAATATGAAGATATCTTCAGCATATCTTTTTCAGAAATGTCATCCGCATCCGGCACGACACCTGCAGGATTTCCATTATTCTTGTCCTTGGTAAATGCTTTGATAAGTTTTATTTTCATGTTAAATTATAAGAATTTTAAAGATTATATAAAACGTGGGTTCAAACAGCATCTCATATCTTCCTGTACCAGCTTAGTTCTGGAACATTTGCAATCGGCTTTGATTCAAGAAATCCTTTTTCAACAAGCATCTCGCAGGCAGTCTTTACCTCTTCAGCCGTTATTTTCAAAGCATCAATATTATAATGGCTGAAATATCCATCCTCTTTGCACGATATGCGTTGTATCTTTTCTATATCTTTTTCTATGACATTGCGCACATAAGTTGTATTTATCGGCTCTTTTGCAGCATCCACGAATGCCATGACATATTGTCGGTTCGCCATCAAGTCTGTCTGGTTAAATGGTTTCAGCGAACTCCCGACAATGACACCGTCCGTATTCTCAAGCTGTTCATGCGCATTGTCCGGTGTCACACCTGCACCGACAATTAAAGGAAAATCACCAATAATCTCTCTGAACTGCAGAATCTTTTCAATCGAAGTCTCAATCCCTGTACCTTCACCGGTAACTACAATTGCATCTGCACGTTCCATCCCTTTTTTCAGATCAAGTTCAAGATCAGATCCCTGAATAGGTGTATAATATTTTGGCCATACTCCGCCAAGCACAACAATGTCTGGATACTCTTCTCTGCATTCTTCATAAAGTTTGGCATTAAGCTCACCCTGATGATATTTTCCTGCCACATGATCCTGCTGGATGAAGTCAGCACCATATTTTTCAGCCATATCAAAAGCCACTGTATACTCATTCGGCAGAATATTTATCCCGACAACAAGCTTCGTCCCACAATCCTTAATCTTTTCAAGCGTCCTTTCAACATCAAGGGAGGATCCATGATAATTCTCTACGATAATAGCATCAATCCCTTCCTGCTCATATATCTCAATCTCTTCGATTGCCTGATCCACAGGATCTTCTCCAACCTCTCCTCCAGCCAGATGTATCATTGCGATTTTCGGAGGCTTATCCCCGAACACTTCATAGAACTTGTTGTTTGCCACCATATAATATATAAAACACATAAAATTTATTAAATCTACCTTCAAAACAGCCCTATTTTAGCACAAAATCAACAAATCTATATATACTAAGCACAAACCATTATCAGATAGGTGATTTTATATGACAGAAGCATACTGCGTAAAATGCAAAGCAAAAAGAGAGATGAAAGACGAAGAGAAAATAACAATGAAGAACGGAAAGCCCGCAACAAAAGGCACATGTCCTGTCTGCGGAACAAAGATGTTTAGAATCGGCGGTTAGATAATTTTCTTATTTTTTCTTTTTTTCATATTCTTATATCTTCATAATACTCACTTTTTCTGATTTTAAAAATAATTATTATGAAACATTGCAAACATTTTTATAGTATGACTATTAACTGATTGCATGTCTAAAAGATTGTTATTTATCAACCCAAGACCAAAAACTGATGTTAATCTGGGAACTGATGTTTCCTTTATGAATATTCCGCCAATGTCTTTTGGATATCTTGCTGCATGTACACCTTCTGATTGGGAAATAAAGGTCATTGACGAGAATCTTAAAAGATATAATGGTGAAGATGCAGATCTTGTCTGTTTTACTTCAGTGACCAATAATGCTCCACGAGTCTATGAACTGGCATTCATGTTCAAAGAAAAAGGGATCACTACAATTATGGGAGGCATACATGCGTCTATGATGCCTGATGAAGCATCAAGATTCGTCGACACAGTTGTTGTGGGCGAGGGAGAGAAAGTATGGCCGAAGATAATCAGTGATTTTGAAAAAAACAGATTAAAATCATACTACAAAGGTGAAAAAGCATCATTGGATAAACTGCCAATACCTCGCAGAGACATTTACTCTAAAAAGTATAAGAACCGAGGGCTGATACAGACTGTACAGACTGCAAGAGGATGTCCGATGGATTGTGATTTTTGTTCAGTTACAGTATTTAATGGAGGACTTTACAGGCAGCGTCCGGTAGATGATGTTCTTGATGAGCTGGAAACGCTCAACTCAAAATTTGTCTTTTTTATTGACGATAATATATTGGGTTATGGAAAAGCAGCAGAAAAAAGAGCGATAGATCTGTTCAAAGGAATTATTGATAGAGGATTAAATATAAAGTGGGGGAGTCAGGCTTCAATTAATTTTGTCAACAATGACGAAGTATTGAAATACGCAAGTGAAAGCGGATGCTTCGGTATGTTTTGCGGATTTGAATCATTGAATGAAGAATCTCTCAAAGGCATGCATAAAGTACGAAACCTTAAGGAAGGTGTGTCTAAATTTAAGGAAGATATCAGGAAATTCCAGGATTCAGGAATAGGGGTTCTTGGTTCTTTTATCTTTGGGAATGACAGTGACAAAAAGGATATTTTCAAAAAGACCAGCGATTTTATCTTTGATTCCGGTCTGGATGGTTCGCAATTATCTATCCTGACACCGTTTCCCGGAACAAAGCTTTATCAGAGGCTAAAAGATGAAAATCGTCTTACACACACAGATTATCCTAATGATTGGGTATATTATGATGTAGGGCATTTATTGTTCAAACCAAAAAGCATGACATCCGAAGAATTGTTGCATGGTACTTATGATGTCTACAAGGAAACAACATCTATATCTTCAAGCTTTAGAAGAGGCCTTGTATCGCTTATGAGAACGAAAAACATCTATACCTCTGCAACATCTTATTTATGTAATCGCGGATATGGTAGTTTATTTATAAAAAAATTAGAAAAACAGATTTAAATTAAAACCTACATCTCCTTTCTTAGATTTGACCACATATCAGTATAACATTTAAAAACATTAAAAATAATAATATTGTTATGTCAAATTGCAGTAAACAAAAGCTTGGAGAATATGAATTTGAAGAATCTCCTAACGTTTCAGATATAATAAATTATAGTGTGAAAATAAAATTTAATTCTCCCGGTTTTTTTAATTTAGGTAGACATATCAAATCATTATACGAGCCAAAAATTGAAAAAATTAATCTGAAAATCGATGGAAGGGAAAATATTCAGGAATCTATTTTTAAACTATTGGAAAAATATGTTGAAGATAATGAGGACCTGATGTTTATCTCGCCGCATAAGATAACTGTCTCAGAATCCAAAAAAAATATAACAGGCCAAAGAATGGTTAAATATACAGTAGTTGCATTAGATGAGGATTGTTATGAAAATATTTCAGAAACAACAGAAGACGGCAAAAGATTAAGCTATACAAAACCGGAACCAGTAAATAAACCAATCAAACATAATGTCACATCACAGGATGAAATTGACAAATTACTTTCAAAAGGTGGAAAAATTGAAAGAGAATATTGGGCTACATTGGATTTTTCAAGATCTGTTGATAATGATGTTAAGGAAAGTGACATTATTCCTGAACTTATGAAACTTTTCCCGGAAGATGAAATTAAAGATATATATATAGAAAATATAGGTAACTCTTTCATAAAGAATAGAGAGCTCAGACAGGATGAATCAACGGAAAATAAAAACATA
>JAGLUQ010000023.1 GCA_023134675.1 Candidatus Aenigmatarchaeota archaeon
TATCTGCAGAAGTTTTTGTATGATAATTGAGTTATCCTTTGATTTTGCTGTATATGAAATATCCGGTGAATGACAGCTGCTCCTTTTCCTGATCTATTTCAATTGAATCTATGTCGACCTGATATAATGTTATTGTTTTGTCTTTTTCTTCCTGCTGTAATTTATCAGTCATTTTTTTTAGCGTTTGCAGTGAAATTAAAATAAGCTGAGATCTGTCATTAAGGTTGTTTTGTTCTGTTATCCTTTCGCTGTTGTTGAACTGTATGATGCTGTTTTTTTTGATTTCCCTTAAAGGCACATTCATTATGTATCCCTGGTTGTATAGATGGTCTTCAAATTCCTGGCATCCTTTCAGGTACATTTCTACATATCTTTCATGAAATTGTGTTTTTGCTGTGGATTTTGCAGTATGCATAATTAATATTTACTTCCTGAAGATAAAAATCTTGCTATTTTTGTTGAGAATCAGTCTTTCTTCTTCATCAGATAATCGTCAATTGCTTTTCTGAGACCTTCTGAGGCCAGGTTTGAGCAGTGCTCTTTTATTGGCGGGAGGCCGTCAAGAGCGCATGACACATCTTTTTTTGATATCTCTTTTGCTTCTTCAAGAGTCTTGCCTTTGGCTATCTCTGTTATCATGGATGATGTGGCTATGGCTGCTGCGCAGCCGAAAGTCTTGAACTTTATATCTTCTATCCTGTCGTCTTTTACTTTGATTGTTATCTTCATTATGTCGCCGCAGATTGGGTTCCCTACCTCACCTATTCCGTCTGCATCTTCTATCTCTCCGGTGTTTCGTGGGTTCTTGAAATGGTCCATGACTTTTTTTGAATACATATGAATATCTCCTAATCTTTATTGTATAAAGGACTTATGGCTCTTAAGCTTTTTATGATTTCCGGAAGAGTTTTTGTTATGGTATCAATATCTTCTTCTGTGTTGAAGGCTCCGATTGAGAACCGTATGGAGCCATGCATGAAGACGGGGTCTTTTTTCATTGCTGTGAGTACATAAGACGGTTTCAGGCTGTTTGATGTGCATGCTGAGCCTGTGGAGACGCAGATGTCTTTTTCATCCAGCATGAGGACAACACTTTCTCCTTCTATATACTTGAAAGATATGTTCAGGTTTCCGGGAAGCCTTTTTTCCGGGTGGCCGTTGAGGATGAGTTCCGGTATTTTCCTGAATATGTCTTCTTTTAATTTTTTCTCAAGTTTTTTGAGGTGTATCCTGTTTTTTTCAAGATCTTTTTTTGCTATCTCTGCCGCTTTTCCCATACCTACAATTTCCGGGACATTTTCTGTGCCGGATCTCAGGTTTCTTTCCTGTCCGCCCCCGTGCAGGAAAGGCTCTATCTTTGTGCCTTTCTTTATGTAAAGGGCGCCTATACCTTTTGTCGCGTGCATCTTATGGCCGCTTAAGGTTAGGAGGTCTATGCCAAGCTCTTTGACGTCAAGGTCGAACTTTCCTGCTGTCTGGACTGCGTCTGTGTGGAGATATATGTTTTTGTTTTTGAGGATGTCTTTTATCTCTTCTATCGGCTGTATTGTTCCTACCTCGTTGTTGGCAAACATCACTGATACAAGTATTGTGTCTGATCTTATTTCTTTTTTGAGTTGTTCAATGTCTATTGTGCCATTTTCGTCAACATTGAGGTATGTGACATCAAAGCCGTTTCTTTCAAGCCATCCTGCGCTGTTTAAGATTGACTTATGCTCTATCTTTGTCGTGATTATATGCTTTCCTCTGTTTTTGTTTGCAAAGGCAATTCCTTTTAATGCCATATTGTTGCCTTCGGTGCCAGAGCCTGTAAATATTATTTCTTCCGGTTCTGCATTTATGAGGTCTGCGACTTTCTTTCTTGCGTCTTCTACAGCTTCTTTCGCTTCCCTGCCTTTATGATATATGCTTGAAGGGTTGCCGTATTTTTCTGAGAGATATGGCTGGATAGTATCTATTACTTCCGGATGTACTTGTGTGGTTGCGCTGTTGTCGAGATAGATTGTTCTTCTGTCTGTCATATGTATAATATAACAGTGTTATGCTTATAAAGTTTTTGTTTTGGACAGGTTTCTGTGATACATTATAAATACTATTTAATCACTTGATAATTTACCAAGATATATAAAGTTTTTTTCTTAATTGATAAAATCAATGGGACTGTAGGGTAGCTTCGTGTGAAAGTGGGTTTTTTTGCTTTGCATGCTAAAATGGTCATCCTGTGAGCTTTGGGAGCTTATGACCCCGGTTCAAATGAGGAGACTCATGCAAATGATGTCTTTTCTGAAAATCCGGGCAGTCCCATTTTATTCTTTTTTGTGATGTTATGATAAAGATAATTGCTGTGGGTAAAAACAATCCTGCACTTAAGGAATATGAGGCGGACCTTGCAAAAAGGATAAAAAGGTTCTCTAAGTTTGATCTTGTTGAGCTTAAGGAGGACAAATCTAAGAATCCTGCGCAGATTGTCGGGAAGGAAGATATCAAAATTCTTGAGAAGATAAAAGATAAAGAGCTTGTGTATGCACTTGATGTTTCCGGTGTTGGTATGGATTCTGTCGCTTTTTCTGAAGAGCTGAAGAATTGTTCTGATATCACTTTTGTCATCGGCGGTGCCTACGGTTTCGGTGATGCGGTGCGGAAGCGCGCTGATAAGCTTATATCTTTCTCAGATATGACATTTAATCATCAGATCTTCCGTGTGATGCTTTTAGAGCAGGTGTATAGAGGGCTGTCTATTATTAATAACAGGAAGTATCATAAATAAAAATAAATTAATAAGAAAAAATCATTCATTCTTCGCTATTACAGTATAGCCGCAGCTGCCGCAGAATTCTCTGTTCTGTGCCTTTGCCATAGTGTTTTTGCATCGGGGGCAGCTCTTGTTCTTCTTCACTGCTTTTCCGTCCTTTATCTCGTAGAGCTTTCCTGCCTGGACATTGAAATGCTTTTTCCTGCCTTCTTTTAAAGTCTTTTTAGCCATTGAATATCACCATCATTCTTTTTTCTTCTCTTCTTCCGGTTTTTTTTCTGCGGGAGTGCTGTCTTCTTTCTTTTCAGTCACCGGTTCTGCTTTATCTTCAACAGGAGCTTTCTTTTCCTCTGCAGCGTCTTCTTTCTTGACCGTCTCTTCTGTCTTGTCTTCAGAGGCTTCTTTCTTCTCTTTAGCTGCAGGAGCTTCTTTATCTTCTACAGGTTTTTCTTTATCTGCAGGTGTTTCAGCCGGCTCTTCTTTCTTTGTTTCGCTCTCTTCAGATGCATCTGCTTTAGCTTCAGGCGTCTCAGAGCTTTCAGCAGTCTTCTTTTCTGTATCAGTCTCTGCCTTTGGCTCTTCCTTTTTCCTTATCGCTTTCTCGTAAACTTTTGCGAAACCGTCGCATTCCATTACGCTGTATTTCTGGTGTATAGAGCCAATCTCTATGTGTGTGCTGTCAATTTTCAGCACCTTCGCCAGCTCGACAAGAACTTCTTTCTCGCTTGGTGTAGGTCCTGTATGCATAATCTTGAAACTGATATCTTTCCTTTCAAGCAAAACATTTTCGTTAGTGTCTGTAATCTCAATTTTCATGTGTTCCACCATTAAATAAATTTATAATACTTTCAATGCATATTTTCCCGGAAGCTCAAAACCTGTCTTTTTCGCCATCTCGCACTCCGGGTTGAAAATTATGACAACGCTTTTCCAATTCTTTGTAAGTTCTTTACTCTTGCATACGGGGCATTCGCTGCCCTCTACAAGTCTTTTGCATATTTTGCATGCGCTTTCCATATGAACACCTTATTTCTTTGCTGCTTTTGCCTGTGCATTGAGTTTTGCTTCTCTCTCTTCGGCTATCCATGCAAGGGCGCCGAGACCTGGCTGTCTCATTGTAATGTTGATCTTGTTGACATCTCCTTTGCTTAGACTGACAGCGATAATCCTTGCTTTAACCTCATCGCCGACTTTGAGTATCCTTTTTGAGTCTCTTGCGGCAAGCACTCTTGAGTTCTCCTCAAAGCTGACATAATCATTTATGACCTGGGATACATGGCACAGGCCGTCTATAGGACCAAACCTCACAAATACGCCGAAGCTTGTTATGTCTACTACATCCCCTTCAACTATCTCATAAAGCTTTGGTGTGTAGACAAGAGCATTAAAAGCCACATTGTAGTATACGCCTGCGTCCTCTACGACAATCTTACCGTCTCCAATATCGGATATGTTTTTTACAGCAAGAATGACGCCTATGTCTTTTATAACGCGGTTTTCATACCTTTCTGCAAGGCTTTTCTTTACAGAATCCTCTATGTCAAGACCTATATATTTTGGAGGCACCCTTATTGATTCTTCGAATTTCTGCATATGAAACATTTTATCAATCCTCAATAATTATTATCTTTACCGGAAAACAAGCAGACAGAGATTGAGTCAAGGTCAAAAAAGACAAAAATCCGGTTTGCTGACATTACAGCATAATAAATTAATGCAATATCTTTTTAAAGATTGTGGGTGTTCTGTCTTAGTCTGCAAGGTTTTGAGGATGGAATTGATTAGCTGGATTCTGAATCATCGTCAGGACCTATGCAATCAGGGTCTGCTTCATAGAATATGTTCTTGTTTTTTGCGCAGCCTGCGTGATCGCATTTTTTGTCGCCATCATTGTCTTTGCCGTCGTCGCATTCTTTAGTTTCTGTGACTATAGGTGTGAGATTAACTTTGGCAGATATAGAATCATATAATGATAGCCCGCCTGCTGTGTAAGCTGTAGCTTGTATGATAATTGTTTCTTTGTCATATGGTCTTGTGTTGAACTTGTAGCTGAATGGGGGCGATGAGTCTGTCCCTTTGAATGCACCGTTTATATGAAAATCTACACTTACTGTGTTTTCAGAGGCAGATGCTATGATTGTTGAGAACTTTTCGGTTATTGTGCTTCCTTCAGTTGGTACTGTTATATTAACCTCAGCGAAACTGGTATCTTTTTCAAGCATTACTGATACGATGTCGTTTGCAGTGTTTCCTGATGTGTCGTATGCAATAGCGAGCAGTTCGTATTCTCCGTTCTCAAATGCTGATATGTCCCAGTAAAAATCATATATGTCGTTGTCTGCACTGTTATCTGTGCTGTATAGTGTTTTGTTAATATACAGTTCAACTTTGTTTATGCCGAAAAGGTCTATTGCTCCTATATTAATTGTCGTGTCACCAGCTATCTTTTCATTCTCTTTTGGATAATTGATTGAGACTGTTGGCGGTGTTGTGTCTATAGGCCTGTCCTGCATCGTTTCCATAGCACCTAGTGCGTCAACTCTTCCGTGACCATAATATATGTCATATCCTTGTTCACCAAGATCTTTTGCTCCTGTGAAAATAGCCTGTTCAACTTCATGATTTGAGGCTGCCGGGAATGCGGAGAACAACAGTGCAGCTACAGATGCGGCGAGAGGGCTTGAGAATGAAGTTCCTGACCAAGCTCCGTATCCGCTGCCACTTGTAGTGTATACTGATGATCCCGGGGCAGATACATCTACATAGTTGCCATATGATGAAAAGCTGGATCTTGTATCGCTGCTTGTTGTTGCTGCGACGCCGATAATTTCATCCCAGTTGCCTTCAGCCTGATGTATCTCATAGGAACCTGAGTTCCCGGCTGACATGAAAAACAGACCGCCTTTTTCTTTTACATATCCTGCTGCGCTTTTTATTGAGTATGAACCGATACCGCCATAACTTACACTCACTACCTTTGCTCCGTTGTCTGCCGCATAGGTTATTCCTTCAACCATATCGCTGTAGTATGCCCATCCGTCAGCGCTGTTTGTTATTCTGATCGGAATTATTTTTTTCTTCCAGGGTGCTGATGAGATGCCTATGCTGTTGTTTGTATCTGCTCCTATGCATCCTGCTGTTGCTGTCCCGTGACCTGTTATAGGTTCTGAATTGTTTGATCCGTCTGCGGAATTGTATGAGAGCTCTGTGAGCAGGACATTTTTCAGATCTTCGTGAGAACTAAGTATTCCTGAGTCCGGAGCAGCTACTATTATCTCTTCTGTGCCTGTTGAGATGTTCCAGGCCCCGGAGTAATGCATGAGGCTGATATGGTATTGATTTGAAGAGTAAGGGTCATCTGCTGTCATTATTGCCTGGACAAGCATGTCTTTTTCAACAAACTCTATTTTTGGATTATTAGATAATGCCTGTTTGACTTTTTCCAATGAATTTACCGGCACTTTGATTACATGTATGCCGCTTTTGATATCTTTCTCTTTTTGCAGCCTGTATCGTTTCAGCAGTTTATCTTTACTGTCTTCTGTTACTCCTGCCTTAAATTTTATTAGGAGAGTATCTTTTTTGAAGCCCTCATTGGTACTGCTTTTTGCTGTCTGGATGTCTTCTGTATTTTCGATGATGCTTGCGTCCTTGTGTTTTAGGATCTGCCCTGATATTGTATCTTCTTCAGTGTTAATCATTCCAGAATAAAATATTATACCTGCAACAATCAAGGCCATTATTATTATCTTTTTGTCTATCATATCTTTTGATTATTGTCTAGAAGTATATATGTGTTGTTGTTTAAGTTTTTGCGGATTGTTTATTGGTTTTCTATAAATGTATATAAAGATTCTTTTTTATTACTAAGTCATGATTGAAGATGAGTTATCGACTCGATATAAATATGAACGAGCCAACGAATCCGATATACATTTTCATATAACTAATGCGTGTCTAGATTCATGCAAATATTGCTATATGGGCGGAATATCGCCATATTCTCCTGAACGTGTTGACATGCCTTTAGAAACATTCATATCAATAGTTGAAACAATAAGACCTAAGGAAAGGAAAAGAATCGGCAATTCTAATGATCGCGATGTTCTTTTATCCGGCGGTGATCCTTTAATACATCCTAATCTTTCTGAAATTGTCACTTATCTGAAAAATAATGATTATTTTGTCTCTATCATGTCTTCCGGTCTGCCTCTTGTGAAAGGAGATACAGAAATTTGGGAAATAATTTCAATGCTGGATGAGAATGATAAGGTCTCTATAAATAATAATGAAATTCATAGCATCACTGATGAGCAGGTCAATTCAATCAGGCAGCATTATGAGGAAAAGAGCCTTGATTTTTCTCTTGAATTTAATCCTTTAATGCCTACAGATATCGTACCTACAAAAAGGGCAATGGAATACTGGTCATATTTCAAATTCGGTGAAAATTTTCTTTCATATCCTGGGACTTATGATCATACTAATGCCGTTAGTCCATTCCCTAAAAATTCGTCTTTTAACAGTTGTCGGCAGTCTAATAATTTTGGTCAGATCATAACTAATCCTAAAGGCGAGTTCCTTTATTGTGTCTTCCAGCAGGATGATCAGGTATGCCATATAGATGATCTTAAAGGTATGGAAAGGGATGATGCGTTGCACTATATAGCGGAAAAGATACATAAAAAAAGAGATAAGATTCTTGACGAGTATTATAGCAAATATTATGGCAATCATTTCAACTGTTTTGATCATATAACTGGTTCTATCCTTGATGATATTAATCCTCATGATTTTGTAGAAGAAGATATTCAGGTTTAGATCATTCTATATGCTTTACTTCACCAGGCACAAAGGCTGGTGCGTAAAGGGCTAGGAAGATGATTGGCTCTTTTCCAATGTTCTTTATGCCGTGGGGTTCGTTGTTTTTGAATGAGATGTTTAGATGGTTATCTTCTGTTATCTGGATTTTTTTCTCTTTTATTTGTTCTTCTTCAAGAGTCTTTAGAAGTATCGTTCCCGGCTGGTAAAATATGAATGCTTCATCGCCTTTTTCTGGGCGTTCATGGTAATGCATCTTTAGCTCTTGCTTTGGTTCAAGTTTTGCGTAAATATATCCCATCTTGTTTAATTCAAGATTAGGATTGTATCCAATCCAGACGTTCTCTTCTTTGTTCAGTTCCCATTCAATGTCTTTAAATTCTGTTATAATCGGCATGATATCATCTCAATTTTAAGACAATGCTTTCTCAAGCGGGGGCACAATCTGCTTCTTTCTTGAAAGGACTCCGGGCAGGTACATCTCATTGTCTTTTATCTCTTTGCCGAATGTCTTTCCTATCATGTCTGTGTTGTCGCTTAATATGAATGTAAGGCACCCTTCTTTCATTATGTCTGTGAGGAGTACCATTATTGTGTCAAGGCCGCTTTTCTCTTTTGTTTTTTTCATGGCTTCAAGGAATTCTGCCTTCTTCGGTTCAAGCTCGCTGGCATCAATTGTTTCGACCTGAGCTATGCCTATCTTTTTTCCTCCAAGTTCATATTCCTTGTAGTCTGTATTTATTATCTGTTCTGCTGTCTTTTTATTCCAGCCGGATTTTGCATTGAACATCTCTATGCCGAATTTTTCAAGGTTGTCTATACCTGCGATTGGTTTCAGCTTATCTGCGATATCTTTGTCTTCCTGTGTAGTTATCGGTGACTTGAATATGACTGTGTCTGATATTATTGCTCCTAATAGTATGCCTGCTATGTTTTTTGGCAGTTCTATTCCTTTTTCAAAGTACATCCTTGCGATTATGGTTGATGTGCTTCCTGCAGGCTCTGCGTGAAAGAGTATGGGTGTGGCTTGTACGAAATTGATGTTATGATGGTCAAGAACCTCTACTATTTCGCCCTTGTCCATGTTCTCAGGTCTCTGCTTGGGTTCGCTGTGGTCGACAAGGATTACTTTTTTTCCTGTCGCGTCGTTCAGTAGGGCAGGGTCTTCTGTGCTGAATTTTTCAAGTATGAATCTTGTCTCGTCGTTTATGCTGCCGGATCTTGCAGGTATAATATCTTCTGTTGTTCCCATCTTTCTTTTCAGGTCTGCATATGCTATTGCTGCGCAGATTGAGTCTGTATCCGGGTTTTTGTGGCCTACTATGTAAATTGTCATCATGTTCACCTTATGCTTTTTTTGATAGCTATGTTTTTTATGTTTTCTGGTTCAGTGTTTCAAGAAATATTTTTTTAAGCGGTCTATAATTTGGTTCTTTGCCGTATGCTTTTTCAAATTCTTCGACTACATCTGTGCGGAAATAATATGCAGTCCTTGATTTTTGTTCTATGTCGCATCTATTCCATCCGATAAAGCCTGAAAGTTTTCTTTGTATATTACCTGATGTTGGATTGCTTAGTTTCATGCTGTACTTGTTATATATCCTATTTTGTATCTCCATATTAGTTATATAATGCTTATCATTTGACTCTTTTATAATGTATTCAATAATATTTTTTAAGATTTCCTGTGTTTTGCCGTCTTTA
>JAGLUQ010000024.1 GCA_023134675.1 Candidatus Aenigmatarchaeota archaeon
GTGTTTGATGTCTGGTAATTTGACTTCTGCTTATAGTCTGTCGTGTTTACTGAAGAAAGCTGAATGTTCTGCGATGCTGGTGTGGTAAGTGTAAAAATCGCAGTCGAAGAGACTATCACTGGTGTATTCTGTCTCCTGTCCTCAATCCATGCAGAGAATGTGATGTTGTCTCCCACTTCCCAGAATGGGTCAGTGTTTATATTGAGATGGAACCCCTCCACTATGATGTTCCGTACATATGTCTTGTCTTCTCCTGTAGAGTGGTATACAGTTGCTTCAAGCGTATAGTTTCCCGGTGCATTGCCGGGAACATTATATATAAGAGCTGTGTCTGTCATGTTGAGAGGCAGATCAATAGTTACAGAGGATCCGTTATCACAGTCTATCTTAAGTGTCGTGTTTATAGATATAATCTCCCCGTAATAATTGTCATAGCTGATGTTTATCGGTATCTGGTCCTTGAGGAAATATGTATGGTTTATCTCAAGGCTGTCATTTATAGTCAGGTTGAAGCTGTAAGGCTCAACTTTGAGATAGTACATAATACCTCCATACCCTTCACCTGAAGAATATGCGTTGAACTCCACAAAGCCGAAAGGCGCATGTCTGTTGAAAGTGTAGTTGGCGATATATGCCGACATCTGCGTATCATAGGTCATGTCAGCTTTGACAAGTATATCTCCTGTATAGTTTCTCACAGCATAGTCCACATCTCCGCTAAGCACCGTGTCATTCTCGTCAAGCAGGTTAAGCTTGAAAGTGATAGTGTCAGACACGTTGCCATATATATATCCTGATGTTGAGTTGGACAGTAGGTTGATCTTGACATCTCCTATGTCAAGAGTCTTTGAATCGCTCCATTCAATGACATCTACCTGATTCTCATGATCGCATGAGCCGTTTATGTATAAGTATGTATATGTATTTGTAACAATCTTGTCCGAGTCGCATGATATGTTGACATAAGTGCTGTACTGTGTCTCCCTTATGTTCTCAACAGTGAATTTTGCATTTATTGAGTCGTCTATTATATACATATCGCTGATTGAGTACCAGTCTATGTAGCCATTGATAGAAAGCTTTACCTCATCTGTCTGGGCTGAGGCAAGGACAGTTATAGGATAGTTGACCCCGTCTATGTCACAGTACATGGTGTTATACATGCTTATCTCAACGCTGTCGCCCGGGTAATCTGTATTGTAGTGCTCGACTGTAAGTTCTTCACATAATATGTCTTTTGTGACATTAAGTTCAGTATCATGTTTTGAAAAGTACCCATCAGAAGTACCGTAACTGTATGATATCACTTCTGTCCCATCCATGCAAAGGATATCAAGAGGTATGTCGCTGCAGGCATAGAACTCTTCGCCGTCTGTCACATAGTTAGGGATAGTGAAAGTATTGTTAGCAGAGACAGGGATGCTCATAGCTGTTGCCAGGAAGATAATTAATGCTGTCGCTGATATTAGCCCTTGGTTCTGTCTCATCACTATATATTTTATTTTCGGTTTGTATATATAGGTTTTTAGTCAGTGTGTTAGTTGACAGTCAACTAAATCTCACAGCATCTATATAATCGTTCAAAGGCTCGATGTTTCCATCCCAACCCTTATTGAAATTCTTTTCAAAACGAGATGACTCATAAAGTTTATTCTTTAGAAAACAGAGATAATTATATTCATCCAACAAAAAAGGGTTTTGACCATCAACAACTATGGATGTGTTGCATCTTTAAGAGAACGTTTCCATTCAGTTACTTTATCACGGGCAGTTCTGCTCCAATCAGTTTTTTCCGGCAGACTGCCTAAGTCTTCTGGTAATTCTGCAAGTTTAAGAAACATGTCAATATATACTTCAAAATCATTTTTTTCTAAAATATTTCCAATTTGATATATTTGAAATTCACTTGGAATTCTTGGAAATTTCATATTTGCTTCATTATTCTGATCAAGTTCTTTAAATATCCCTCCAAACATTGTACGAGATATGGCATTAGTTATGCTTTTATATGCCTCAGTGTTATTCTCCTTAGAGATTCCGTATCCTGAAAAAACAGCAATATGTTTAAAACTTTTATCATTTGACTCTGGATAATAATACAATACTCCGCGCACTGTTTTTGTTTCTTTATCTTCAAAACTTAAATTAATACGTGAATAGTCCTTATGGAAATGTGTGTCTTTAAGATGGTTAGGTTCCAGACCAAGAAATTCCAAGCCAATATCATTTCCTATATTATAAGTTTTCATAAAATCACATAATGATATGGAATACAAACTTTATAAATTAATTAATAGTTTACCACTATCCTGTGTCACAATCTATGTTTTAAACCTGTATTCCTTTCAGATGATATCTCTGCCATAAGTCCTTCCCGCTTAAATATCTTGCCATCTATAATCCTGTCATGGATTCCGAAACTATGGAAAAGTCAATCCCTGTCTTCTGCAGCTTAAACAACATATTTTTCACAGGCATGAAAAAAACAGAAAATGCAAAATTCATGTGGAACGATAGGATTCGCGATTTATACTGGAACTATGCATCACAGGTTGATGTCCCTGAATCCGAAGCAAAAACATTCATCAGAGAAGTGATAGCCTTCTTCAAAGAGAAAGACAGAACTCCTGCAGTCTGTGTCACACCTTTTACAAGACCAAAAGACCTGCCCTCCCTGCTTAAGGCATCCGGCTTTAAAGTCCAGGAAAAAGAGGCATGGATGTTCTATAAAAAACAGGATAACATGCAGGATATGCCTGAAAATATAAGAATCACATCGGTCAAGACCGAAGAGGACGAAAAAAACTATATCGGCCTCTTCAGGAAAGCATACGGTGGCGCAACGCCTGACGAGCCTTACGGCGAGCTTCCGCAGGAATACTGTGAATTGATAATAGATTCATTCAAAAATAAGAATTCACACAACACTGTCCTGAACCTTGTCGCATATCATGATGATAAGCCTGCAGGCATAGCATCAGTCCTTTTCTCAGATAAGTATGCTTACATCTACAGCATCGCTGTCGTCCCCGAAAAGAGGAAGAAAGGCATATCCTCAGCTCTGACAAGATATTGCATATCAAAAGCCCAAAAGAAAAATATAGAAAACATATTCCTGATTACAGAGCACAATAGCATAAATGAGAAGATATATGAAAAGCTCGGCTTCTCGACAGGATCCATCGGCGAGATATTTGTTCTGGATGAGCTTGTCTACGGCGCGAAACAGGCGGTAAATATATGTGTCGCTGTGAAGCCGGAAGAAAAAGTAACGGTGGTGACTGATAAGAAGACTCAGGCAATAGCAAAATATGTGATTGACGAGATCAGAAAGGTCACAGGCAATCTTAAGATTTATAATATAGAAGACTATGGAAAAAGACCATACAATATACCGGATTTCATTTTGAAAGATATTGCAGATTCTGACGCAGTCTTCGTCATGGCTGATTATATCTTTGGTGAGATTCCTACATTGTACCGGCCGATAAATGAAACAGTGGAAAAAAGCAGGGCAAGAATGGCAGCGATGGTAGAACTGGATGAAGAATTATTGAGAGTTGGGATGAATGCAGATTATAAGAGAATCCAAGATTTTTCCAAAAAAGTTCATGATATTATAAAAGATGCAAAAGAGATACGAGTCATAACATCTCTCGGCACTGATTTCACAGTGTCTTTAGGACACAGATGGGCAATACTTGACGGTTTCCCAAAACCGGGAAAATGGGTAAACCTGCCTGACGGCGAAGTTCTTACAGCCCCGACAGATATAAATGGAAAGATAGTGATTGACGGCTGCGCAGAATTTCTTGGCATTCTTAAATCTCATCCTCTGGCTGTGGAGATAGAAGACGGCTTCGCCCGGAAAGAGACAGTAGCATGTTCTGATTCAGATGTCAAAGAAAAATTCGAAAAATATGTCTTCGGTTCTGATGAAAATTCCTGCCGTATAGGCGAATTCGCTTTCGGCACTAATATCTTCCTCAAAAAATTATGCGGCAACCTGACTCAGGATGAAAAGTTTCCAAGCATCCACATCGCTTTCGGAGACCCGCACGGCAGCCTTACAGGAGCTGAATGGAAAAGCAGTCTGCATATGGATGCGATTATCTTAAGGCCAACAGTCTATGTGGACGGCAAAAAGATAATGGATAATGGCAGATATCTGATTTGATTCTATATAATTACAGACTATTTTTATCTCAGATATTGTAATCATTATACACCTTTATAAAATTAACTATTTATTAGTAATATAGATATTATGGCTGACAATTCTAAAAAAATAAAAAAGATGATCGGAAAAAAAAGATCATATACATATCCTTGGCATATCTCACCGTATCAGCATATCATATTTGATAGATTATCAGCAATCAAGGGAAAAAAGAAAAAACCCTTAAAAATACTGGATGCTGGTACCGGATCAGGAATTATGCCTTTTTACTATGCAAAATTGCTCCATGATGACAGACGATTTTCAAATTTTAAAGTTATCGGTATTGATAATTATGAAGATAACATACTTATTGCACAGTCTTTCCATGAAAATCCGGATTATCTTGCTGATTATTTTCGCAAAAATGCAAAAAAACAAAAAATAGATATTGATGATGATATTTTCTTGAAATCCTGGATGAATGAATTAAATACATTTCGACCGGAATATTTCAATAATATCTCTTTCAAGCATGGTGATGCGGAAGATAAGGATTTTATTGAATCTATTGGTAAAATAGATGTCATACTTTTTAATGAATGTCTTCTTGACTTATCTGAAAACGCATACAATAATATACTGGATATATGGAATAAAGACGGTTCAATAATGATGAGGACATTAGAACCGTTAAAATATAAAAAAGAAATAACAGAGCACACAGGCGTACCTTTAACATTTATAACTTTTGATAAGCATTTAACAGAAGTATCTTATTATTATAGTTATGTGGCCCATGAATTGGTTCTTGCTGTGCCTACATCAATCCTCAGTATCTCAGATAAGACAAAGAGCTGTGTGTTTGATATGTATGATTATGATAATCATGTTTTTTTCACAGATGGAGTGTATGAATTAGATAATTGTATATGTAAAGATACTTATTCTCAAAACATCCATCAATTTTTCATTGACAATGTATTACCAATTTGTTTAAACAGACCCATATCAGATGGAGTGGGCAGGATGTATATGCCTCGGAATGAACAAGGCTCAGGTACATATGGTATAAGGATTGAGACAGATGATACTAAAGAAGATCCAGATGTAATGTCTTTTAGAGAAAAAGGGGTGAACATTGTATTTCATAAAGGCGAGGATTCCCAATCATCTAATAAACCGAATTATTATGAAATATATAAATTTTCAGATGAAGTTAAACAAATAATTCCTATTGTCAATCAAGTTATAAATGATATATATTTTCTTAAAAATGTAAAATCTGAAATAAAGATGAAAACTCCCAAAAAAAGTTTTTGGTAAATATTGAAATATATCCCCCCCACGACAGTAACCTTTATAAAACTTTAGAATTCATAAATATTCAGTTGACTAATCTGGTTTCTATATATTTATAGACCAATTCAAGACTGGAAGGATAAAAAATTCAAAAAAACTGATGAAGGTTGATGAGAAATGGCAAAAAGTTATGTAACATTTGAGACACCAAAAGACCTGGCTGAAAAGGTCTACAACACGATAGAATCTGTCGTACGCTCAGGTTCCGTAAGAAAAGGGACAAATGAGGTTACAAAAGCTATCGAGCGCGGAACTGCAAGACTTGTGGTCATCGCAGAAGATATAGAGCCCGAAGAGATAGTGATGCATCTGCCTATACTGTCCAAAGAGAAGGCTGTGCCTTTTGTATTCGTCCCTACAAAGCAGGAGCTTGGTGCTGCCTGCGGTATATCTGTATCCACAGCAACTGTTGTGATAGATGATGTAGGCAAGGCCGGAAAGCAGATTGAAGAGATAGTCAGTGCTTTAAAGGCACTCAACAAGTAGGTATTTTAAAGGTGAATCAGGATGCCAGTCGCTGCCAAAGTTGTAAGAATAATAGATAGACAGGGTACCAAAGGCATATGCCGTGTAAGATGCCAGGTAACAGACGAGGCCGGAAGAAACAAAGTAATAATCCGTAACGTCCTTGGACCTGTAAGGGTCGGCGATATACTCATGATAAGCGAGAGCGAGATGGAGTCGGCAAGTGTGATTGAGTAGGTGTTATGATGAAATGCACATTTTGCGGAAAAAATATTGAAGAAGGCACAGGAAAGATTGTTGTCCAGAAAGACGGCAGGGTGCACAAGTACTGCACATCCAAGTGTGAAAGGAACTTAAAGATAAGGCCTGCAAGAAAAGTGCTCTGGACAGAGACATACAGGACACAGGTCAAAGGCAAATAGCCTTTCTTTTAACTTTTTTATTTTAAAGAGGAAGATTTCAATGCTTGAAAAGACATTTATAATGGTGAAGCACGACGGGGTCCAGAGAGGCCTTGTCGGTGAGATAATCTCCCGTTTTGAAAAAGTAGGCCTTAAGCTTATAGCTCTCAGGATGCTCACTCCTACAGAGGATCTGGCAAACAGGCACTATGTCCTGACAGAAGCATGGATTGAGAAGCTTGGCACAAACACAAGGAAAGCTTTTGAGAAGAAAGGCATAAATATCAAAGAGACAAACGAGCAGATAGCAAAAAGAGTCCATGGCTGGCTGAAAGGATATCTTCGCGAAGGTCCGGTTGTCGCTATGGCATTTGAAGGCTACCACGCAATCGAGATAGGAAGGAAGATTGTAGGCCCTGCCGAGGCAAAATCCGCACCGCTTGGAACTATAAGAGGCGATTTCACTGTAGATTCTTATGATATGGCAGATAAACTCCAGCGCCCGGTAAGAAACATAATCCATGCTTCAGGAAACACAGATGAGGCAGAGAACGAGATAGGTGTCTGGTTTTCAAAAGACGAGATCTGCGACTATACAAAACATGACTGGGAACTCATGTATAAGCATGAAAAAAAATGATTAAGGTCTTATTATGAATATAGTAATGCTCGGTTCACCAGGTGCAGGAAAAGGCACTTATGCAGGAATTCTTTCTGAAAAATATAGCATCCCTCACATATCAACAGGCGATCTTTTCCGCGATATAGTAAAAGAAGACACAGAACTCGGCAGAAAAGTGAAAGAGATA
The DNA here is from genome assembly GCA_023134675.1 of Candidatus Aenigmatarchaeota archaeon. Taxonomy (GTDB): domain Archaea; phylum EX4484-52; class EX4484-52; order EX4484-52; family GLR71; genus GLR71. The sequence goes on from JAGLUQ010000024.1 coordinate 7,197, forward strand.
CTGGATTCCGGCGGTCTTCAGTCAGATGATATCACTCTTGAGATTCTCAGGAAAAGGCTTGAGAAAGATGACTGCAAAAAAGGCTTCATCCTTGACGGCTACCCAAGAAACATAAGCCAGGCAGAATCATTGTCAACAATCGCCGATATAGATTTGGTCTTATATTTTGTAGCATCAGAAAACATTGTCCTTGACCGTCTCGGCGGAAGGCTGACATGTCCTAAATGCAGCGCAATATTCCATATGAAAAACATACCTCCAAAAGTCGAGGGCAAGTGCGACCATTGCGGCGCAGACCTGTATCAGAGGCCTGACCAGATGCCAGAGGCAATAAAGAAGAGGCTTGCCTTATACGGGGAAGTCACAGCGCCGTTGATTGATTATTACAGAGGGAAAGGAAAGATCAAAGAGATCAGCTCAGATCCTCCTATAGCAGAGCTGGAAAAGATAATAGGCCCGTGCACAGAAATTATAGATTCTAAGTTGAAAGAAGAATAATATATAGCATAAAATGTCTGTTTTGGAGGTCTTGAAAGGATGCACTCATAGGGTGAATATATAAGTTGTATGTTATAATTTCAAAAAACCATATTTTTTCAATAAATCCATTTTATTCTCAAAAATTTCACCATCTAAATATTTTTTATGGTCTATAGAGTATAACTCTAAGTAAGCAATGTAATCAACTAATGTTGCAACATCATCACATATATTTTTTGCACTGGAATCTCTTGCGAAACCATACCTTTTCATATCCTCTCTAGATATTTCTGCATAATTATCACCCATGTATTTGCAGGAAGGTGTGAGTTCAGACCATTTATCTTCAAAAGCTATAATTTTATCCGGATTGGTCTTTTTTAGTTTATAATGATACCCATGTGTTGATTCATGAGTTAATACTATATAAGTTAAATCTCCTCCCAAACCCATTGTATTAAGAACCAAAGATTCATTTTCATAATCAAAAAAGCCTCTTGGATTTTCTTTTTCAAAAGACATTAATATCAGATTCGGTATTGAATCTACAAGATTTTGATTAAATAGAGATAGTCTATCCAAATGTTTATTAATCACAATTATAGTATTTGTAGTCCAATAATCTATACCTTGAAACAATATAGTTGGATATTTATTTCTAATATTGTCTATTAAAAATTCATTTGTCTCAATAGAGGTACTGTTCTCTAGTTTCTCATCGAGTAAAAGTCCCATATTAACTTATAAGTGGTTACTATAGTTATATAAATCTTTTGTTTTTAGTTATTATTAGATAGTTATAATATAATAATTCTTGGCTTAGATGCAAATAGAATAAAAAAAGTTGACATATACTATTAAAAGTCAGAATCGAGAAGAATATGTTATTAAGTTTAACAAAAATCATATTAACTTTAGTATTATACATCAACAAAGCAATAATCACAAAAGCCCTTTCTTCTTCTTCATCTTCTTGATATACTTGTAGACTGTAAGTATGTTCACATTGTACTCGGCAGCAATCTCCCTTGCAGGCATGCCTTTCTCAGTCTTCTTCCACCAGTCCTCAAGTATCTTGTTCCATTCGTCCTTATGTGAGATGCTCAGGTGCTGGTTGTATACCCTCAGTTTTTCAAAACTTTTGCCACAGAATTTGCATTTCATAGTACTAATATGTAGGATAATCATTATATATCTATTGTTTAAAAGTCCATTTGTTAAGATAATCTATGAAAATATTGTTTTTACCTTATGTCATCGGATTTGTAAATCTTATTTTATATTATTATTCATATTTGAAAAACAAAGACCCGCAGGAACGATTGGCACTGAAAATAGTGAAATAAGCCCAGTCTCACCCCTGGAACAACAACACATATAAAGATAGTCAGCCAAACCCACATTATGACTTTTTCAGGTGATTCGCATGAAACGCATACGTCAGCCAATAATTTCAGTCCTTGCGCATGTGG
>JAGLUQ010000025.1 GCA_023134675.1 Candidatus Aenigmatarchaeota archaeon
TCGAAAATCACCCGGAGAACAAAAAGCTAGGCGAAAGACATATTACTGCCACTGAAAAGATATACATATCATCAGAAGATTTCAATAACCTGAAAGGAAAATATGTCCGCCTTAGAAAGCTTACTGAAGGCATGCTGGAAAAAACATTTAATACTAAAAGGCAAGAAAATAAACCTGCCGTAATCCAATGGGTGCCAAAAAACAGCCCGAAAACGACAATCCTTATGCCTGACGGAAAAACAAAGGAAGGCCTTGCAGAAAAAGAGGCAGAAAAACTCAAAACAGGCGACATCATTCAGTTTGAGCGTGTAGGCTTCTGCCGCCTTGACAAAAAAGACCCGCTTGTCTTCTGCTTTGCGCATAGATAATTAGAAGATTATATCATACACAAAGATTCATCACGTAACAATAACATTAATAAAAGTTTCAACCAATAGATTAATATGATGAATAAAACTGAACTAATTAAACTGTATACTATTATTCACCAGCTAGATAATTATTTTACAAAAAACGAGGAGTATTACAACCATGATAATCCCTTTTTTGAATTTTACGAATCATTAAATATTCCTGAAATACCAGTCAGTCTAAAAAAGAACGAATTAAAAGAAGCAATTTTCATTTTCTTCAACGGTATTGCAATAGCTTTGGATTATACAAAAAATACTAATCCTAAATACAGTCAAAATTATAACGGAACAGAAGAACCGAATATTGGTAAAATAGATACAATATATCCAAAAACATTAGAAGAAATCTCATTAATACTCAAAACAACATAATCAACAAAAAAACAAGACCATACCAAAACCTTTTTAAGCTTTACCCATTAACTTTCTACATATCAATTACTTAGAGGCTTGTTCTCAATTAAGTAAAACAGTCATAAGGTGCGATTATATGAAAGTTCCCGAAGAGATAAAAAGGTACTGCCCATCCTGCAACAGCCATAACATGCATAAGGTAAAAAGGGTAAAAACAGCAGGCCGTGCAAAGGCAGGACTCAAGAAAAGAGACAGGCACATCAGGGAAAAGCTGAACCTCGGTTACGGAGGCAGCCCAAAACCATTACCGGCAAACAGCAACAGGTACGGCGCAAAGACAAGCCAAAAAATAATGCTCAAATTCACATGCACGAAATGCAATAAAGCACACCAGAGCACAGCACCGAAAAGATCAAAAAAATTCGAGGTAACAAGGTGAAATAATTATGGTAGGAAGCTTCATAAAAGTCAAATGTTCAAAATGCAGCAATGAGCAGAACATATTTGAAAAGCCGGCAGGCACTGTCAAATGCCTTGTCTGCGAGAGCGTATTAGCGGAATCAAAAGGCGGAAAAGCAGACATAAAGGCAGAGATAATTGAAAAAACTGATGAAAACGGAAAAATGATTCCTCTAAAAAAATGATCGCTTTACAATAAAGCATATCTCTTAAGCCTTTTTCGGGGTTTTTATCATGTCAGACATTAAAAAATATCCAAAAACAAACGAGATAGTCTTGACTGAAGTTCTAAATGTCAACCCTAACAGCATCTATGTAAAGCTTGAAGAATATCCTCTTAATGGTATGATCCATGTCTCAGAGCTTTCCACAAGCTGGGTAAAAGACATAAGGAAGTTCGCAAAGAAAGGACAGAAACTTGTTCTGAAAGTCCTTCCTGCAAGAGGCGACAGGAATATTGTCAACCTGTCTCTAAAAAGGGTCAAGCCGTCACAGAGACGCGATAAGCTTGACAGTGTAAAGAACGAGAAAAAAGCAGGAAAACTTCTGGATTTTGTGCTGTCCGACCTTAAGATTGAGGATGACAAAGACACAAAAACAAAGATGAAAAAAGCGCTTCTGGATTACTATGAAAACCTTCACAGCGCCTTCAGCACAATATCTGCTGACGGTATTGACAGTGATCTGAAAAAAAATATAGGAAAAGAATGGTCAGACGCAATAGAAAAGGTCGCGAAAGACAAGATAAAACCAAAAAAGCTTGTGATAAAAGGAACACTCACACTAAGCTTTTCCAGCAATGATGGTCTTAAACAGATAAAAGAGGCATTAAATATAAATAAACCCAACATAAAAATAAGATATGTCAGCGCGCCTAAATACTCGCTTGAGATTGAAGGCAAAAACTATGCAGACATGGAAAAAGAGCTTGCATCAGTTATTGCCGGAATGTCTGATTTAGCAAAATCAAAAAAAGGCACATGCCTGTTCGCAAAAGCGTAGATTACCATGTCAAGCATACTTTTCTGCAGAGCATGCCGCAGATACACCATGGAATCAAAATGCCCGATATGCAGTGAAAAGACAGTTGACCCGACACCGCCGCGTTTTTCACCGCAGGATAAGTATGGCAGCTACAGGAGAGAGATGAAGCGTCAGATAAAGATGAAAGAAGGATTGGATAAAGATGAAGACGACCGAAATAAAAGTGTTGAAGAAGCCTGAACTTAAGGATCCTATATTCATAGAAGGTCTGCCAGGTGTAGGATACATAGGCAGGAATGCGGCAGGATACATGATTGATACTCTTAAAGCAGAAAAATTCGCAGAGATTCACTCATTCCATTTTCCGCCAGTAGCAATGCTGGACTCAGACAAGAGCGGTAAGATGAACGCTCTTAAGAACGAATTCTATTTCTACAAGGCAAAGAAAAAAGGAGATAATGACCTTATCATACTCATAGGTGATGCACAAAGCATGGATCCTGTCGGCCATTATGAGATAGCCAAAGAGATTGTTGAGTTCATAAAGGATTTCAACCCGAAACAGATCATAACTCTTGGCGGTTTTGCAACAGGAAAGCTTGACAATGGGACACAGAAAGTTTTCGGGGCAGCAGTAACAGACAAGACAATAAAAACATTTGAGAAGGAAGGCATTGTATTCAAGGATACCAACATCGGGCAGATAATAGGTGCATCAGGGCTCATAGTTCTGGAAGCCGAAAAGTACAGTATGGATTCTGTCTGCCTCATGGGCGAGACATCAGGAATGCTGCTTTCAGATCCAAAAGCTACAGAGAGTGTGCTGGAATTTCTGGCAAAATATCTTAATATAAAGATTGACATGTCAAAGATTGAAGAGAAGGTCAAAGAAACAAGCGACGTAATAAAAAAGATTGAAGGCCTTCAGAAAAAACTGACATCACAGATGATGCCAAAAGACAGCAAGCAGGATGAAAATCTTGGATATATCGGTTAAAGGATAGTTAGATAATTATGGAAGAATACACACGTTTCGAAAAAGCAAGAATCATAAGCGCAAGAGCGCTTCAGATTTCTATGGGCGCTCCAAGCCTTCTCAAGAAGGCACCGGGAAACCCTATTGAAGCATCAAAAGAGGAATATGAAAAGAATATCATGCCTATAACTGTATTGAGGCATTGATATCTTTTAATCTATCTTTAAGATGTCTTTTATTTGCTTATAGTCAATCCTTAAACTATCATTTTTTGGATATTCCGGATTATTGATTATGTTTTTTCTTGTGAAATCTATCATATTATAAATGATATCATTTCCCTTCTTTTCAATCAATTCAAAAATATTCAGACCGTTTCCTTTGGATTTACCCATTTTTTGACAATCTTTTCCTTGTATTAAAGGTCCAACAAAATAATCTGGTATATGAGGAGTAATTATTTCTGCTATTTTTTTTACTTTTTCAATTTTTCTCATATTATTTAAACTGTGTTTCAATGAATAATCACCACCAAAAACATGTATATCTGCAAAAGGCTCTATAACAATATCACGAAGAGCATCATTTAAGAAATAATGAAGAGCAAGATCATAATCAAGATCAAATAAACTAAATATAAACTCATTATTTTCACAAAAATCATTTAAACACTTAGAACTCAGGGACATATCTTGTGGATTATATACTGCCGATTTTTTAGAACTTCTTTTGCACTTAAGACAGACAGGATAAGCAAAAACATCGTTAATTTTTGCTTTTTTTGATTGATTTCCGTAAAAAATTTTCTTAAACTCAAGATTATTATCAAATATTTCCTTTAAGGCAATTCTAAAATCTAATTTGTTTTGCAGTTCTGAAAAGAAATTGAAATCATAATTAAAATCAACATTCTCATTAACCAAACCAAGCAATTGACCTATTTCATTCGCCATATGCAAAGAGAAAGAATCATGACAACCCTCCAAATCAGGCATATCTCTATAATTAATAATTGTATAGCCATGGCCTTTTGAATCAAAGTTTTCATTAACAAAAGGCATATCCAAATCACAAATATTTACATGAACTGTTGAATCATAGCCCATTTCTTCAATAGATTCAGATAAAATACAAGATACAAGCAAGGTTTCAACATTACCAATATGCAGATTTCCAGATGGTCTTAATCCAACATTAATATCTATTGTTTTTTTACGTTCATCAATATTTCTTAAACATTCGTCAAGATTATAAAAAACAGAACCCATAAAAACACATCTTTTAACACAATTTACAATTGGTTTGTAATAAAATCTTTATATTATTTATCAAAATTGTTCTTTTTAATATATCAAATTATATATACAAACCCCCAACAATTAAATTCTGGTAACATGATACACGAACTGCACGCAGAAAAGGTTTTGGACAGCCGGGGCAACTGGACAGTCAAAGCATATGTCAACGGAATATCAGGCACAGCACCCAGCGGTGCATCTACAGGCACATATGAGGCGAAAGTCATACCCACGAACCAGGCAGTAAAGATAATAAACAGTAAACTCCAACGCCTTGTCGGAGAAAAGCTCAACCAGGCAGAGATAGACATACTTCTTGAGAGCATGGACGGCACAGACAATTTTGACAAGATAGGCGGAAACACAGCCATAGCAGTATCTTTTGCAGTCTTTAACGCAATGCATAAGTCAAAGAAGATTATCAGGGAGATATTCCCTTTCCCGCTAGGAAACGTCTTCGGAGGCGGAGCGCACGGCGGCTACACAACATTCCAGGAATTCCTCTCGCTTCCGGTAAAAGCGAAATCAATCTACGAAGCGATAGAAGCAAACGCAGAGCTCCATCACAGACTCAAGGAGACGTTCCGGAAAAAAGCGAAAGTAGTAGGCATAAATGATGAAGGCGCAATCACAGCAGAAATAGATGATCTGAAAGCGCTTGACATAATAACAGATACAGCAGAAGACCTGGGCTGCAGGATAGGCATTGACGCAGCAGCATCAGAATTTTTCAAAAATGGCAAATATACATACAGATCCCTTAAAAAAACACTGAAACCAGAGGATCAGCTTGATTTCCTTATAGAGACTGCAAAAAAATACAGGCTCATATATATAGAAGACCCTTTTGAAGAGAATGATTTCAAAAATACGGCAGAACTCACAAAAAAGATAGGAAAAAACTGCCTAATCTGTGGGGACGACCTTTTTGTCACAGACGAGAGAAGGCTTTCGCAAGGCATAAGAGAAGGTGCGGCAAACTCAATAATAATTAAGCCGAACCAGGCAGGGACAGTCTCTCAGGCATATGACACTGTATCTCTTGCAGTAAAGAACAACATTACTCCTGTAGTCTCGCACAGGTCCGGGGAGACCTCAGATTCCACAATGGCACGGCTTGCAGTACTATGGAGTGTACCCATAATAAAAGCTGGTGTAATAGACATGAGAGTAGCAAAACTCAACGAATTGATACACCTGTGGAACATGGCAGAATCGCCTAAGATGGCAGATCTCAAAAACATGAAATAAATAAAGGAGATATGCCTTTTACGCATAACCTTTAAAAAGATTTCGCCGCAAATACTCATACAAATTCTTGGCATTACGCTTAAGATAAATACCAGATAAAATATTCAAGGTTTTTTAGATGACCGAAAGCGCAGCAATAACAGCGGACCAGGCAGGAGAGACTAAGCTCATCCCTGCAACTAATTACCTCTCAGCAGGCATACACATAGGCATGAAGCAGAGGATCAAGGCAATGGACAGGTATATATACAAAGTAAGGTCTGACAAGCTTGCGGTCTTTAACATACAGCTCATAGACGAGCAGATACAGAATGTCGCAAACCTTCTGTCGCAGTATGCTCCTGAAGACATCCTTGTAGTATCAAGAAAAAAGAACGGCCACAAGCCTGTTGTCAAGTTCGCAGAAGCTGTAGGCGGAGCAAAAGTCATATACGGCAGGTTCTATCCGGGCACACTTACAAACCCGAACTATGAGAAATACATTGAACCAAAAATAGTCGTTGTCACAGACCCGTTCCTTGACAGGCAGATTGTTGAGGAAGCATTCAACTCAAACCTACCTATAATCGGGCTATGCGACACATTCAACAACCCGAAAAATCTTGATGTCGTAATCTCAATGAACAATAAGGGGAAAAAAGCCATAGCTTTGGTCTACTGGCTCCTTGCCCGCGAAATCCTGAAAAATAAGGGCGAGATAAAAGGCGACGCAGAATACAAATATACTCTTGAAGACTTTGAGATGCCTGAATTTGAGTGAATTTTTCACTTCATATATAAATAGATTAACATATATCTTTTCTTATGTTTGAATATCTTAAAACATGGTCTGAAAGCCTGATAACTTCATCAGGTCTCGGAGCAGTCTTTTTCCTGTCAGCCATAGAATCCATATTCTTCCCCATACCGACAGCCCTTATAATTACTGCAGCCACAAGTATGGGCGCAGATATCGCAACCATTGTGATTGTTGCAACCATAGGCTCTGTAACAGGCGCTGTGGTAGGATATAAGCTGGGTATGTATGGTGGCAGGCCGTTCGCCGAAAAATTTCTGAAAGTCTCGCATATAGACTCTGTAGAGTCCTGGTTTTCAAGATACGGAGTGCTTGCAGTCGGCATTGCAGGACTGACACCTCTTCCTTACAAGGTATTTGCAATATCTGCAGGCATAGCGAAAATGCACCTACCGTCATTCATTGCAATTTCTATAGTATCCAGGTTTGCCCAGTTCATAATATTCGCATATTTCGGAGCGGCTCTTTTCAAAATCTTCTAAACACCACTTTAAGTGGTCATTTCCGTGATAAAATACCCTTACAGGGTTTTCCGAAACATTATATACCTATAGAAACCATATAATAAGCATGAATGCTTCAAACACCTCAGCCAGCCTTATCACCCAGTTCAGGGATTTCGGCTTCACTCTCTATGAATCTAAAGCATACGTCGCCCTTGTCACAGGAGGCATCATGTCAGCACCCGAAACATCAAAAAAGAGCGGTGTACCAAAAAGCAAAATATATGACACTTTAAATAATCTTCTAAATAAAAGGATAATCGAGGAATATCCGGGATCACCAAGGAAATTCAAAGCAAGGTCTCCAGGTTTTGTTCTTGACGAGCTTGTAGAACAGGAAAAGTTACGGCTTGAAAAGGTACAGTCATCAGCAGACAGCTTAAGATCAAAGCTTAACTCTATCATAAGCAACACGGAAAAGACATATGTATCAGATGATTCAGTACTTTGGACAGTGAACGGTCGCCGCGGCTTCCATGAAAAATTCGCAGAGATGGGTGCAAGAGCAAGAAAAGAGGTCAAAGTTATAACCCCTTATTTCTCAAGAAACTCAATTCTTGAAAAAGCGATAAACAATGCAAGGTCAGAAGGTGTCATATTCAAAGGCATAACAACAATAAATGACGACAACAAAGACAGGGTAAAATACTACCTGGAATGCTTCGACAATATAGAGCAGTTCAATGGAGAGATTCCGATAACTCTTGTCATAATAGATGAAAAAGAATGCATGTACAGGATAGATTATCGTGTCAATGGCCTGCTGAACTATGTTGGTGTCCACTCAACAAACATAGGCCTCATAAAAGCGTTCACACAGTACTGGAACGGACTCAAGGCAGATTCACTCCCTATTGAGCCCATCCAATAACTCAGTCATCCTTTTCTCATACCTGTCCAAAGCCTTTATGAAAACCGTGTTGTCATCAAGCTCTGAAAGCTCTCCTTTAAGTATATAGCATTGAAGTATCGCCTTCTCTATCTCGCGTGAGAATACAGCCTTTCTTTCGCAGATATAATCCAGATAAGTTATGAACGCAACAGTTTTTGTAAGTATGTCAGAACTCATCTTGATGACAGCCTAGTAAAAAGATACAGAACATATTTATCTTCCATATCTTATTATTATTGGTGACCCCCTAAGGTGGTCACTTCTGCATATCCTAAGTGACACAGATCCTGACAGAGTGTATGATATGTTTTCTCCCATCTAAAAATTATATATACTAATGCAGACAAAATTAGATAAGCATACGATTGCTGGTGATATTATGGGATTTCTTGATAAGATTAAAGAATCAGTAGGCATGAATTCTGAAAAAAGGATAGATGCTCCGGCTCTGGACAAGGATCTTGACCTGCTGAACACACAACAGGCAGCGCAGGAAAACACTGTGCAGCCAGAGATGAAAACGCAGGAGGCTCCTGCGGCAGATATACCTTCAAATACTGAAAATATACCCCCTAATAATATAGATATACCTTCGAATACTGAAAAAATGCCATCTAATGATATAGAAAGTATCCCTCTATCACAAGAACCGATTCAGGAGCCATCCTTATCACCAGAGACACAGCCGGAGATAAAAAATGCGGAGATTGCAGATATCCAAACACCTGAGAAAAGCACTAAAAATCAGGATATACAAGACATTGTCCAGGATACAGTACCTGAAAGCACACCTTTAGATAATAATACTGCAGAAAATCTTGAAAATATAAGGCAGGAGAAGATGAAGATTTCAGGCGAACTGGAAAGGCTCACATCAGAGATTGACGGAATTATAAAGAACCTTGAAAATGAGCTAAAAGATGGCAAGACTGTAAAGAAAACAGAAGCAAAACCAGAGAACAATACAAAAAAAGACAGGAAAGCACCAGATGTTCCGAAAAAAGAAAAA
>JAGLUQ010000026.1 GCA_023134675.1 Candidatus Aenigmatarchaeota archaeon
GATCTTGCTGTTGTTGTCGTGCCTGCCAAAATCGCAAATATGGTTGTCACTGAATGCGCTGAGACCGGTGTCAAGGCTGTGATAATAATCAGTGCCGGATACAGGGAAAGCGGGAGCGATGGCATCATACTTGAAAACCAGCTTAAATCTATCATCAAAAGAGACAATGTCCGAGTTATAGGGCCTAACTGCATCGGCGTCTTAGATACCTACAGCGGTGTTGATACTATATTCTCTCCTTATGAGCGGATGGAGCGGCCAAAAGAAGGCAGAATCTCTGTAATATCCCAGAGCGGGTCTTTCGGCACGGCGCTTGTTGACTGGTGCGCAGAGCATAAGATAGGGATAAACAGGTTTGTGAGCTTCGGCAACAGGGCAGATGTTGGTGAATGCGACCTGGTAGAATTCTTTTCAAAAGACAGTAAGACCAAACTTATAATACTATATATTGAAGGGCCGAAAAACGGGAGAGCGTTGATGGATGTCCTGAAGAAGACAACCCGGAAGAAACCTGTCATCGTGCTTAAGGCGGGGAAAAGTGATAAAGGTGCTGCGGCGGCTGCATCGCATACAGGATCTCTTGCAGGATCTTACAAGATATTCAGTTCTGCTATGAAGCAGTGCGGCGCGACAGAGGCAAAGACGCTTGATGAGCTTTTTGATTTCACAAAAGTCCTGAGCAAGCTGGAGCCTGCGAAGGGGAACCGGGTCGCTATTGTTACAAACGGCGGAGGTTATGGGGTGCTGTCTGCTGATGCATGCATATATGGAGGACTTGAGCTTGCAGAGCTGTCGCATAAGAGTGTGACTGCGATAAAGAAAGCAATGCCTGAATTTGCCGGGGTGCACAACCCTCTTGACCTTATAGGCGATGCGACTGAAGAGAGGTTCAGGGTTGCGCTTGAGAACTGTATCAAGGACAAAAATGTAGACATTGTGGTCGTGTTCATATGGGCTCTTGGCACCACTCTTGATTCCGGTGTCACTGAGACTATCATAAATATTGCAAGGAAATCAAAAAAACCTGTTATATGCGGAGGTGTTGGGAGCGATTATACCAAAGATACCCTTCTTATGCTTGAGAATGCAGGCATACCAACTTTTCCCACACCATGGCGCGCCATGAAGGCTGCAAAGATTCTTTATGATTACGGGAAGATCAGAAAACTGTGATATTACTCTTCCTTAAGGGCCATTGAAGCAACACCAGAATGATCAAATGGCTTGAAGACATTTTCTATGGAGGATATGAACTGGTCTATCTCTCTTATGTATTTGCTCCATCTTGATTTTATGTCGACTACGAAATCTTCGTAAGACTTCATATCTTTGTGGGCTGATACGAAAAATGCAGTCCTGCCTGAAAGGCCATTACCTCTTGCGAAACAGATTACATTATTGTTTGCTTTGATATCTTTTATAAAATTCTTAAGCTCTTCTGCCTTTGAATAGTCTGTCCATTGCATTATAGTTATTACGATTATGTTCATACCTATCTTCTTGAAGGCCGGGCTTGCGTAATATTTCAATATGTAGTTTTCCCGCTCCAGTTTCTGTCTTATCCTTGTGACTGTCGGCTGGGTCGTGTTTAGCTCTTTTGCTATCTGCTTGTCTGTCTTCCTGCCGTTTTCTACAAGCTTCAACAGCACATCTTTTTCTTTTTTCTTTAGCATACAATATATATGGTGACAAAAAAATAAAAGGAAGTTCAACAATAACCGAAATATATATATAGTAATCTTTTATAAAGTATTATCTGGTGATATATTTATGAAAATTAATATTGGAGAGAAAGACAGGGCAATAAGGATTGTTGTCGGTGCTGTTGCATTTCCCAGTGCAATCTTAGGAACACCTTTTGCTCTTGCAACAATGGGAGTCACGAGCACTATTATAGGTCTTTTAGGTGTGGATCTTCTTGTAACCGGCGCTCTTGGATCAAGCCCGATATATGGCTTTTTGGGTATTGATACGACAAAAAGTAAGGCTGCTCAAAAAAGCGTTGCTGTAAGTAAGTTTGTTAAGAAGCCTGCTGCAAGGAAAAAGGCTCCGGCAAGGAAGAAAGCTGTTCCAAAAAGAAAGAGAAAGTGATTCTTTTTTTGATTTCTTTATCCGCCTGAGATAATTTTTATTATCTCTATTTTGTCTTCTTTTTTTATCCTTATGTCTTCGGGTTCTACCTCATTATTGATTTTTACTATCACTGTCTCTGCGTTTATGTCTAATGTCTTTAGCATGTCTGATATTTTTGGACAGGTCTTAAGATCAAGCTTTCTTCTTTTTCCTTCGTAAGTTGCTGCGATATCCATGAAATACACCAATCTTTAAAGTTAAATAATTAATAATTTAAATGATTGCATGAAGACATTTCTTATAAAAGCTAAGATTGCTATGGACCGGGGAAAATACTGGCTCAGCTATATCAATTTTGCCATGCTTCTTTTCATAGCTGTTACGAACATGAAAGAGTATGAGTATTTCTCATTTCTGCAAGGGAGGTACTGGCTTGTTCTTCTTGGTCTTGGCACTCTTGTGTTCATCACGGTTCTTGGCTATGTTGACCTTAAGAAACTTAAGACATATCAGGTTGAGTCTGAGATTTACGCGCGGATTAATCCTGTGCAGCAGAAGATTTTTGAGAACCAAGACAAGATACTGAAGAGGATTGAAGGGCTGGAGAAAAAGATTGGGAAGAAGTGAATGTTTTTCACATATTCTTTGCAAGCTTTACATCTGAGGCTTTGACTGTGTTTCTTCCTGCGTGATCTGCAAGGGTGACTGCGCCCTGGGCTATCTCTGTCGCCATGTCTTCCAGGATTTCTGCGAAGAGTTTTGCTGCCTTTATAGATACTCTTTCCGCTCCTGCATTTCTCAGGAGACGCTCTGCTGCAGCTGCCGGTATGTTTGACATGAAATTATATTGGTTGCTGGGGTTTAAATGTTTTGTTTGGTTTATACAAATGAAATATATAACAACAAAAATCCAAAATTCAATCATGTACAAGAAAGGGTACAACTTTGAGCGAAAGATTAAACTTGAACTTGAGTCGCAGGGATGGAAAGTCATAAGATCCGGAGGATCAAAAAAACCTGATATGGTTGCTGCGCGTGACGGCAAGATAATTATTATTGAGTGCAAGATTACAAAAGGCAAGAAAGTATATCTTGAAACTGATGAGGTTGAGAAACTTCTTGATGTGGCGAATCATTTTAAGGCAGAGTGTATGTATGCTGTCCAGAGGATAAGGGAGAGCTGGTCACTTGTACCTCTTGATTCTTTAAGAAAGACTGATAAGGGATATGTATTTGATTTTGATTAGGATCTTTTCTTTGCTTATATGTTGAATTCTGAGTCCAGGAACTCTGTGACGCGGGAATATACTTTTCCTGAAAGCGCAAGCCTTATTGTTCTTGTTCTGCCATGCCTGCCACGGCTTATGACTTTTGTGTTTATGATGCTGAGCATGTCAAGCTCTGCTATCAGGTCACTTACCCTTCTCTGTGTCAGAGGTTTTAGTCCTACCTTGTCGCAGAAAGTTACATACAGGTCAAAGACGTCGCCTGTATATATGTAATCTGATGCTTTGTCTGTGAGTGATAATATTGCTTTTAAGAGAAGCTTGGACTGTTTAGGCTGGGTCTTGACTGCTTCTATTATATGATCCATATCTATCTTTGACTCTGCGCAGTCTACATGATTCTCTGTCACTTTTTCCATATTCTGCCTTTCCGCAAGCTCGCCTGCCACACGCAGAAGATTTAAGGCGCGTCTTGCATCACCATGCTCCTGGGCTGCTAAGGCTGCGCATTTCTGGATGACACCATCCATTACTACATCTTCGCTGAATGATATTGATGCTCTTTCTGATAATATGTCTTTAAGCTGGAGTGCATTGTATGGAGGAAATATCAGTTCTTCGTCTGAAAGCGAGCTTTTTACTCTTGCATCTATGTTCTCTGTGAAAGACAGGTTGTTTGATATTCCTATTATTGTAACTTTTGAATTGTCTGTATCCTGATTTATTCTTGTGAGAGTATATAGGAATTCATCGCCAACCTTTTCCACAAGAGCATCTATCTCATCAAGGATAAGCATTACTACACCTTTATTTTCTTCCAGAGCTTCAAAAAATATTTTGTAGACCTGATCTGTCGGAAGCCCTGTCGGTGGAACCTTTTTTCCAAGAAGACCTGCAAGATATGCTATCAGTCTGTATTCTGTATCTGCTACTCTTTTCATCTTGCAGTTGACATAAAGGAGGCTTATGTTTACGTTGTTGGATGCTGCAGACTCTTTGAGCTGGCCTACAACATACTGTGTGACAAGAGTCTTGCCTGTGCCTGTCATACCGTAGATGAATATGTTTGATGGCCTGTCACCTTTCAGGGCCGGTGCAAGAATACTTCCTATCTGGTTTATCTGATCATTCCTGTGAGGTACTGTATCTGGTGTATATTTTATTGTCAGGGCATTCTTATCTTTAAACAAGGTCTTAGAATTTATGTAATTATCAAACAGATTTTTCAGTGTTTTCTGAGACAATAGATCTACCTCTAAAAATATATGTTCTACAAGAAATTATGGTTGAAAGCGTTTGTTTCTTGTGTATATTCTCTATAGGAAATAAAGGTTTAAATACTTATGCTTTATCTGCCCCTCACCCCTTGATTTCATTTGGAAGCCCTATATTATATCATATTAAACAGGAATATAACATTGTTATATATTAAATGGAAAAAAGTTGTGTTTGATTGAATTCTAAGTTCTACTGGAAATGAAGGAGTGACACCTTTGAGAGGTTACTTTAGAAAAAAGTTTTAGATTTGTTTTTTCATTTTATTTCAAATCTGTTTTTCAATGCTTTCTGTTGTTACTCTGCCACCTTTCCATTGGCCTCCATAAGCTCTGCTAAGATTTCCTTCAACTTTCTTGAAGACAAGATTGGCTATCCTTGCGCCCAGTTCAAGTTCAAATGGAAGATTGCCTACATTTTTCAATGCGAAAGTGAGTTCTCCATAGTAGCCAGGATCTGTCTTTGTTCCCATGAAGTAAATGCCGCAGCGTTGTAGAGTGCTTCTTGGATATACATCAAGCATTAGGAGTGTTGGTTTTTCTCCTTCTTCAATTGTTATCTTTTTTCCAGGTATATTGACTTTCTCAATAGTTTTTACAAGCATATAGTCTCCAGGGCTGAGAGTCACTTTCTTATCTCCCTGATTTATGTCTGCAATAGTTTCTATATCTGGTGTGTCTCTTTCATCTACACCAAGAAATCCTTTTCCTTTCAGCCTGTATATTACACCAGCTCTTATGTCTATACCTACGCCTTCAGGGTTCAGTTCTCTTTCAGCCAGGTTTTCTATGAAATGGTGTTTTTCGTTTAATTCGATTATTTTGCTTGCAGAAATTATCATAGTCAGGATTCGATTTTATACTTTAAATATTTTATCTTATGTATGTCAAGGTAATTTTTATAAGCGTGCCTGCCAAAAATTCTTTATGTTTCTTAACTGTGACCTTCATTCACATTCAGGGTATGCCGGAGGTGTCGGGCAGATATCGCTTGATGACCTTGAGAAGACAATGGATAAGAAGGGTATTCAGGTGTTTGGTACCGGTGACTGTCTGCATGCTGAATGGAGAACGTTCCTGAAAGATAATCTTATAGAAAAAGAAGACGGACTTTTTTCTAAAAAAGGTAATAGTGCCAGGTTTCTTTTGCAGACAGAAGTCATATTTACGGCAGCTGTCGGGTCTGGCAGGAAGTCTGTGCATACTGTGCTTCTGTTCCCTTCATTTGAGTCTGTTGATAAGGTTTGCGGGCTTCTTGAAAGCATGGGTGTAAAGAATACTATTGGCCGACCTTTTATTAAGTGTGAGGACAGTAAGGATGTCGGTGACAAGCTCTGCAAAATTCTTGATGCTGATGAAGGCATTGAGGTGATACCTGCGCATGTGATGACACCGCAAGGTGTGTATGGCTCTAATAATCCTGTCAATTATATGAAAGATTTTTATGGATCTGCTGTAGAAAGGATATCTGCGGTAGAGACTGGTCTTTCTGCTGATCCTGAGATTCTTTCACTTATTCCTGAGCTTGATAATTTTGCTCTTGTGTCTAACAGTGATGCGCATTCTGCTGCATTGAACAGGTTGGGGCGCGAATTCACTACATTTGATGTATCTTCTGTATCTTACGGATCTATAGTTGAGGCAATACGCAGGAAAAAAGTTGCAAGGACTGCCGAGTTCAATCCTACAGAAGGCAGGTTCTTTCTTACAGGGCACAGGGCAGGGAAGAAAGGGCATGGCGATGCATACTGCGCCTTTTCGCCTAAGTTTACACCTAAAGATGAAAGGTGTCCGATATGCGGCAAAGGGCTTACTGTCGGCGTCCTTGAGAGGGCGCTCCGGTTGAGTGATGTACAGGGAGGTACAAGAGAGCTGGGAGAGCTTTCGCCTTCTTCAAAGGATTTTATTAAGATGGTGCCTCTTGTTGAGGTCATTGCATATTCTTTCGGAGTGTTGTCTGTTACTTCAGGCAAAGTTGTATCTGTGTATGATGCGATTACCGATGCATTCGGGAGTGAGGCAGAGATGTGGTTTGCGAAAGATTCGGATATTGAGAAGAAGCTGTCATCTATTGGTATTGCTCCTGAAATTATTGATAATATTATTAAAATTAAAGATGGAGATTTCTGTTTTTCGCCTGCCGGATTTGACGGTACATACGGGAAGCTTAAGGTGGGCGAGAAGGAAGATATATTTAATGTGAATATAGTGTCGGGTCACCTGGGTGCTCAGAGAACTCTTTTCTGAACAGCTTTGATTAAGTTTAAAACATTTTCCTGCGCAATAGTTCTTATGGAGAATGAAGATGTGGTCAGTGTCTTTCTCAAGGCAGGGATACTGTCTGACAAGAGCGCGATAGATTATGTTACAGATAATGATATTGATGCTGAAGATATTGCGGAGAAGATGCTTGAGTCAAAGATGTATTTTGCTACAGTAGAAGTCATAGAGTCAGTTTTGGCTGAAAAGGATGCGGATGGTGAGACTAGAGTTGAGATCAAGCATGCCGGAAAAAAGAGCATAGCAAAAGATATTGACGGCTCTGTCAGGATCTCTTCAAAGCATGAAGAGGAACAGAAGACAAAGACCATAACTGATTTTGTGGCATATTTCAGTGACAGGTATGAGAAGATAAAAAATATACTTGTCAGCCATTCAGATGTTAAGAATCCGATATCTATAAACAGGCTGGAAGGCAAGGCCAATGAAAGGGATGTATCTGTCATAGGTATAATATCTAAGATGGATGTCAGCAAGAACGGGCACAGGATACTTGAGGTTGAGGATTCTACAGGGTCTATGACAGCTATCATCATGAAAGACAAGAATGTTGGTGAGGACAGCCTTATCCTTGATGAGATTGTTGCGTTCAAGGGAGGGGTGAGCAATGGGACGCTTTTTGTTGACGCTATAGTCTTTCCTGAGATTCCTGTCGTGAACAATGCTGATAGGAAGGTTGATGACCCCGTGAGCTCAGTCTTTATATCAGATATACATATAGGCAGCAATGAGTATCTCCAGAAAGTTGAGGATAAGTTTATCGGATGGCTCAAGGGCGGTGATAATGGTGCCGGCGATGTCAAGTATATCTGCATTGCGGGAGATACTGTTGACGGCGTCGGTATATATCCGGGGCAGAAAGCTGACCTTAAGATACAGGATATATATGCTCAGTACAGGGCTTTTGAGGAGTTTATAGAGAGGATTCCTGAGCATATTGAGATTGTCATAATCCCAGGAAACCATGATGCTGTACGTCTTGCAGAGCCGCAGCCAGCATTTGGTAAGGATCTTATGCCGAACATAACAGGTTTCAATAATGTGCATCTTGGTCCTAATCCGTGCAGGGTTGAGCTTCATGGTATTGACGGCAGGCAGGGGGTCAATGTGCTTATGTATCACGGATACAGTTTCACAAGGACGATTGATGCTGTGCCTACACTTAGGGTCAACGGGATGGACAAGCCTGAATATGTGATGACTGAGCTGTTGAGGAAAAGGCATCTTGCGCCTATGTATGGGTCTACTGCCCTGATGCCTTCAGGAGATGATCCGCATGTCATAAGCCGTGTGCCTGACATATTCCATACAGGGGACCTTCATTCCTTTGCGCTGAAAAGCTATAGGGGGGTTCAACTGATATCTTCTTCAACTTTCCAGGGGCAGACTGCTTTTATGGACAGGGTGGGACATCAGTCTAATCCGGGAAAGGTCACAAGGGTGCGTCTTGACAGTATGAGACCGAGCGTGCTTGATCTTGTGAATTGAGGATGTTTTTTTGGAAGAAGATATAGGTATATTATTATATTTAATAGAAATGAGTACTTACTATTGGCTGCCAGTATTTCCTGTATTCTTCATTTGTACTTCCTTTACAGACTTTTTCAAATACACATGTATTATGTGAAGGTAGATCAACAACCAAGTTGAAAGTGCAAGGGTCTTTATTACAAACCTTATCAAAACATAATGTTTTTTCTTCACAACAGCTCCGTAACGGCCAAAAGAAGTCATTCATTTTTAGAATGTTATGACCAGAAATGTTTGAGATTATTTTTATAGCCTGAATGCATGCATTTCTTATAGCAACATCTGATTCAAGTTTTTCTCTGTTCCAAAGTTTTCTTTTCAGTTCCAGATCAGTTATTTCTACACATCCCATTCTTAGCAAAACTCTCTGCATATGATAATCTATTACAGGAACAAAATTTTCCGGATCTTTTATATTTGTCATT
>JAGLUQ010000027.1 GCA_023134675.1 Candidatus Aenigmatarchaeota archaeon
CGTTTCAGGTTGTTTATGACACCTTCAAAAGCTGTCTTTGTCTCCCATTTGCCTTCACTATATTTGTGCTCATATATTGTCTTTATCTTTTCTTCATTTGAGCCGTAAAGGATTATGTCTATATGTTCGTCTTTAAGGTTTTTTATCGGCGTGTCTATGTCAAACTTGTAATACTCTGCCACCGCTTTAAGTCGTGCCATATAAAAGCTTTTAAATGTCCTGCTCCAGGGAACTATCGCTCCTTCCCTTATTGTCTTTGACCTGTCAGGGATTACAAGGTCCGGGTCTATCTCAAGCTTTGTGCCAAGACCCTGGCAGGCAGGGCATGCGCCGAAAGGGCTGTTGAAGGAGAACATCCTGGGCGTGAACTCTGGCAGGTTTATGTCGCATTTGGGGCAGGCGAACTTCTGGCTGTAAAGAGTCTCTTTTCCGTCCGCATCTATCAGGACAAGGCCTTCTGCCTCATGGAGTGCTGTCTCTATCGCCTCTGTGATGCGGGGCCTCATCTTTTTGTCCATGACGATGCGGTCCATGACTATGTCTATATTGTGCTTTATCTGCTTGTCTAAAGTGAAATCCTCGTCAATGCTCTGGATCTTTCCGTCTATCCTTACTCTTGTGAAGCCTTTCTTTTCGTATCCTTTCACAAGCGTGCTGTACTCGCCTTTTCTTTTCCTGATGACAGGGGCAAGTATCTGTATCTTTGTCCCGTCTTTTATCTTCATGACCTTTTCCACTATCTCATCAACGCTCTGGGCGCGTATCTCGTCGCCGCAGACAGGACAGTGCGGATGGCCTACTCTTGCATAAAGGAGTCTCAGGTAATCATAGATTTCTGTGACTGTGCCCACTGTTGACCGGGGGTTCTTGCTGGTGGTCTTCTGCTCTATTGATATTGCAGGGGACAGGCCGTCGATAGAATCTATATCCGGCTTGTTCATAAGACCTAAGAACTGCCTTGCGTAAGCTGAGAGGGATTCTACATATCTTCTCTGGCCCTCTGCATAGATGGTGTCGAATGCTAAAGATGATTTTCCGGAGCCTGAAAGGCCTGTAATGACTGTGATGCTGTTTCTTGGTATCTTCACATCTATGTTTTTGAGGTTATGTTCCCGTGCACCTTTTACATGGATGAATCCTTCGTCTTTTTTTGGCATAGTATATTATAGATACCAGATTATTTTATAAATGGTTTGGAGGTGATGTGCCGGTAGGATTTCACTATATGCAATATTAAAAAGAAGTCTTGAGCTTGTGAGCGACGGCCCTATGGAAAAGTTAAGGACTATTATTGAAAGAGAGTGGTAAGCTTTGGATCTGTAAAAAAAAGATATAAAAGCGAATGTATAATATGAATGTATGGTAAAAAGAAAAGATATTGTTGCGTTTATTGATGAGTTTCTGAAGATTGAAGAGGTTGAGGACAAGTATCTTCATAACGGGCTTATCTTTGAAGGCAGGGCTGAAGTAAATAAGATTGCTTTTGCTGTTGACAGTTCTGTTGAAGTTATTGATGCTGCAAGGAAAGAAAAGGCAGACATGATTATTGTGCATCACGGATTTCTGAGCAAGATATCTCCATTCCCGATAACGCATCATGTAAAAAAAATGGTTAAGCTGCTTGTTGAGAGCGACATCTCTGTCTACGGGGTGCATATACCTCTTGATGTGCATGAAAAGGTAGGTAATAATGCTGAGCTGTGCAGGATGTTTGGCGTCTCTGTGAAGGGAAAGTTTACAGATGGATACTGGGGAAAGTTAAAAGAAGAGATATACTTAAAGGATTTTGTAAAAGATATTGATAAGAAGCTGGATACAAGATGCCGTGTGTTTGATTTTGGGAAGAAGAAAATAAAGAGTGTGGCGTTTGTTTCCGGCGGGGCGCAGTATGATATACTTCCTGCCATATTGAAAGATATAGACTGCTTTGTCACGGGGGAAAGCTCGCATTCCACATTCCTTATCGCAAAAGATGCAGGTGCGAACATGATTGCTGCAGGACATTATGCGACTGAGACCCTGGGGTTGAAGGCGTTGATGAAAGTTGTTGACAGTAAGTTTGGTGTTGATACAGTGTTTATTGATATGCCTACAGGGTTATGAATTCCAGAAACAATATTACAAATCCAACACCTATATAAAGGTTCATCACGATTTTTTATTAGTTAAGTAAGAGTGATTCTTATGTTGATGCAAGGTGATATTTGGTCTTTTCTGTTCTTCGTGCTGCTGTTCATATTCGGCCCGAAGCTTTACATGTGGCAGATGATGTACAAGCTTGAGACAGATATGAAGAAGCTTGAAGGATATGCCAAGAAGGCAGAGTCTATACTTCTTAAAAGGGTCAGCGCAAAGCCTACAAAAGAGATGAGAGATAAGCTTACTCATTTCATGGACTTCTTTATCACTGAGCCTGTCAATCTTGACCCGGCAGGAATCATCAACAAGCTGGATTTTGTCATAAACGAGAGTGAAAGGAAGTTTGAGGAGTTCGCTCTTGAGCTTGACCCGAAGATGAAGAAAGATGCTATCCCTAATGTCATGATGGGCATGAAAGGGGCTTTCGGGGCGATGCAGATATTCAAGATAGTCAGGCATTTCATAATCATGACAAAGAAGACAAACAACCTTCAGTTCGCCATGATACTACAGATGCAGCTTCCTATGCTTATGAAGATTGCAAAGGCACAGGTCAAGGCGACTCGTGCACTTGCCAACGGGATACCTATAGGAGACACTATCGGACCTTTGATTGCCGCATCATTCAAGACAAAGGACGGGACTGAGATTGTCAAAGATGTTGTGATGAGTGAAGAGAAGATAGAAGGCAAGAAAGTCTTTGTTATGAAGTCCAAAGGGCCTGAGTCACGGCTTGGACAGCAGGGCGAGGGAGTCAAGAGAGTTATTGCCAAGCACAAGATTGATTACATAATTGCGATTGATGCCGCCGCCAAGATGGAGGGCGAAAAGACTGGCTCTGTCGCTGAAGGTGTCGGTGTCCCTATGGGCGGTGTCGGTGTCCAGAGGTTCAAGATTGAAGAGTCCATAACTGACAAGAAGATACCGGTTGATGCTATCATAATCAAGCAGGGCTTTGTAGAGGCATCTATACCTATGAAGAAAAGTATATTTGATTCTATCGGACCTGCACGCGACCTGGTCAGCAAGTATGTGAAGAAAAGCAAGGCTAAAAATATATTGCTTGTCGGTGTCGGCAATACTGCGGGTGCGGGAAATACGAAAGCTACTGTAAAGACTTCTGCCGATCTTCTGAGTAAAGACTGGGCAGCATATGCC
Source organism: Candidatus Aenigmatarchaeota archaeon (assembly GCA_023134675.1). Lineage (GTDB taxonomy): Archaea > EX4484-52 > EX4484-52 > EX4484-52 > GLR71 > GLR71. The sequence goes on from JAGLUQ010000027.1 coordinate 3,298, forward strand.
AAGAAGAAAAAGGAAGAGGCAGATAAGAAGAAGACATGGTGGAAGGGTGGATCTGCCAGCAAGTAAGATACAGTGATAAATTTTTAAATCAGTAAAGCAAAGTATTCCTATGGCAGAAAAGTATGATGTTGTTGGCTTCGGGGCTCTTAACTGGGATGATAACAGACAGGTTTCTGAGATACTTCTTCCCGGAAGAGAAACTTCAGGGAATGTTTTAGACGGCTCGCCGGGGGGCTCTGCTGCAAACACTATTGCAGGCCTTTCAAGGCTGGGCATAAATACTGCTTTTGCAGGTGCTGTAGGTAATGATGGGATTGGGGCAGAACTTATAAGAGACCTGGAAGATGAAGGTGTCAGGCCGCTGGTGAATGTCAATTACGGGCATTCAGGAAACTGCCTTATACTAATTGACAGCGATGGTGAGAGAAGCATATATGTCTTTCCTGAGGTGAACGATACAATCTCAATTGATGAGGTTTCTTCTGAGACACTTGATATTATCAGGAATGCGGAATATTTTTTCTCGTCAAGCTTCGCCTGCCAGGATCACTATGATTCTCTCATGACACAGCTTGAACTTGCAAGAACTGCAAAAAAGTTCTGCTTATCGCCGGGAAATCTTTATACTAATCCTGAAAATAGGATAAGGATTGAACAAGGCAGTATTCTTGAGGGGCTGATGTATGAGGCTAATGTACTGTTCCTGAATGAAGATGAGATAAAGATGCTTACGGGAGAATCGTATATCCCTGCCTCAAAAACATTGATGGATCACTACGGGAACATGGACATCATTGCTGTAACTCTTGGCGAGAGAGGATGTCTTGTCAAGACGAGGGATGATGAGATAGAGATTGCACCTGAAATACCAAAATCTGTCCAGGACACTACAGGAGTAGGGGATGCATTTGCTGCAGGATTTGTGTACGGGCTTTTAAAAGGGGAAAAGCCGGAGACCTGCGGGATATATGGAAACCAGGTTGCAGGCAAATGCATTGAAAAGACAGGAGCTCGTGAAGGCCTGCCTTATTCTATCATTTAGATTCAAAACAGGTTTTCAAGGTATATTTTGTGTTCTCCCAGCTTTCCGCCGTAGTCGCCTGCAGAGACAGCTACCAGACCTTCAATGTCCTGTACTGCATAGATTACATTCAGCATTGCGCTTTTGACAGATTCCATATTCACACCGTCTATGACTATCTCAGGTATGCTTACTATACCTTCAGGAACCATGGATTCCGGCACCCTGTCTTTTATTGTGGGACAGTAGGGATGGTTTGTTGTAGGCCCTATCTTTTTGTATGCGTCGCCTTCCGGTGTCCCTTCAAGCTTTTCGGCCATTATTGACCCGGGCTTTGATCCTGCTGAGCATATACCGAAAGGTGCTATTGCGCCTGGCGCATTATCAATTGCATGGAGTGCCTTTTTCCATAAATCAGACATGACCTTTTCTACAGGACGGCTCTCGTCTATATAGAACCACAGGTTTCCTCCAGATACACCTTTTCTTATAGGAAGATATCGGTCTATGTAAAAATTACCTGCCATCAGAGGTATCTCTATAACATTTTTACGTTTAGATTCTCCTCTCATAGGTTTTTCAATAACTCTCTGGTAGCCGTCGCCGCAGTAACCGACAGATTCCATTGTATCTAAGTGATCTATAATGTTATCCGGATTGCCTTCATCATATATTCCTGTTCCCGGAACCACTAAAGTGCCCTGTCTTTCCTTTGCAGACGTCTCATATTCAAATTTTTCAGGTATTGTATTCTCGTTCATCCATAGCTGAACAATTGCTCCGAGCCTTCCGTCCGGTGTCTCATCAGGTCCAACATATTTTTCAATCCCCCCCTCTGGCCTTCCTAGCACAGTGCAGGGAAGGGCTGTGGTCTGTGTCGCTGCATACTTTAACATATCAATATCATCAGCAGTGATACAAAATCTTAGGAATTTTCCGCCAAATGCTTCAGCGTATGCGTCAAGATTCATTTCCACAGATCCAAACTGATTGCCTACAATCGTACTGTTCTCAAACAATTCCCCAGCCATAATAATCATGTATTATATTGTGCTGAAAATATTTAATTCTTTGTATTCATCTTAGGAGTGAATATAACTCTGCCAGGAACAAAGGATTTAAATATTTTTCCTGACTATTTCTTTTAGGTTTTTAGATGGATGCAGTTGAAAGGATACCTCTGGATGAATATTTCATGAAGATTGCGCATGTTGTTGCGCAGAGATCTACATGCTTTCGCAACAATGTGGGTGCAGTGATTGTCAGGGACAAACATATTGTATCTACAGGTTATAACGGCGCTCCTTCCGGGATGGAGCACTGCCTTGATATAGGATGCTTCAGGAAACAGAACAATATTCCTTCCGGAGAGAAGCATGAGCTTTGCCGGGCTGTGCACGCTGAGCAGAATGCGATAATACAGGCTGCACTTCAAGGTGCATCAACTGAGGGCGGTGTGCTATACTGCACGCATTCAGCCTGCATGATCTGCGCCAAGATGATCATTAATGCGAGGATAAAGAAGGTATATTACGCAAATGAGTATGCGGATGAGATGGCTATGGAATATTTCAAGGATGCGGGTGTTGAGGTTGAGCATCTGCCGCTTGAGGATTGATTTTTTTACATATGCATAATCTCTGGTATTATGGATTCTCCTTTTTTATCTACCAGATACATGATTGAAGCGAAGCCCTTAATATCAATCTTAGTTTCGGGTGCATTGTTCACATGTATTTCCAAATCCTTCTCTCCATTAAAATTGTTTATAATCGCCCGGGAAAGATATAACAAAAAGTAATCTTGAATCAATATATCCAAATCAGTTTCTTTATCTTGTTTCCCATAAAGAATTTTTGGGGAATAGTATGCAATACTTTCTCTAGCAGATTTTGATTTTCTTATCTGTGAGCCCTGTTTGTCAGTAATCTTATGTGTATATTCATGCATTATACTTCTTTTATCTACTTTTTTAAGAGCAAATAGTTGCTGTATATTATTAGGTCTATTATTACATAAAGAAATCTTTTTTGTGATGGTGGAATAAGATGGATCTCCTGGACTAAAAATTACATCTAAAATAAGGCTTATACCTCTTGGTGTGGTTAGATATGCAGGTATCTGAAATAGCGGTGGGTCATTCGGGTACACTGATTTGAATTCCTCAAAATTAGATCTTATTTTAGCATGAACATATTTTAGATAACCAATATTAATTGAATCAGAAAGCTCTTCTTCCGAAGGAAAATAATCAGTACCGAGCAGGTTGTTCAGGTCGGATAAGTTGTTTTTTATAAGCTGTACTGTCTTCGTTTTTAATTTGCTATTTGATCCTGCTGTTATAGACCCATAAGGCGCTTTTGAGATTATCCCCCCAATTGATTGTGTTTCACCATAAAGTTCTTCATATTTATCATTAATACGTATTTTGTATTTATTTAATGTTTCATTTAACCATGAACTGTTTCTTTTTACAGCATTCCATGTTTCATCCATGATGATGTTTATTTCAGACATAGTACCCATCAGACAGATTACTGTATAATGGTATCTTTATAAATTATATTCCAGAATCAGACAAAACCTTTAAAAATCTTTTTGCTTAAGAAGTCTGTGCTTTTTTTTGTGATTTAGATATAGATTTTAAAGCTTTAGGAATTGTTCTTAACAGTGTATCATATCTACTTTTATAATTGGTATTCTTCTTCACAAAAGCCTCTCCTGTTTCAGAAGCAGTTTCATATTCAGGAAAATATCTATGTCTTGATATTTCCGGAGGCGTTGTTGCGAATGGGGGCTGTACCTCTCTAAATATGCCTTTCTCCCGCAAGCTGAAAAATCCAGTAGAATAACCATACAGATCAAGTATATAGTTACCACTTGTGATTGTGATATCTTTATCTGAATTGCTCCTTATATTAGCAGCCAACATTGGAAAAATCTCCATTGAAATGTCCCTATTTTTTTGAAAGAATAAAGGATCAATATCTATATGCCCACCATACTTTCCAACATTTCCATCTATTATATATTGTTCTAATTTCTGAAGATATTTTTCAGCTTTAGGATGAATAATTTCGTCACTATAATGCGGTACAAAACACATTTCATAAAGAAAGCCTATGACTGTGTCGGGGTCCTGCATATCATCTATCCGATCAATATCCATGACAATGTTTCAATGCTAAAATTTAAATACTTTTCTTTTCCGGACGGGAAACAATCCGGACCTGATGCAAAGACATATAAAAATGCTCAAGAGTTGATTATTATGAGCGATTTTATAACAAAAAAGATAACATATTTTTCAAAGACAAGTGCTGAAAATACGGGCAAGGCTATTGAGCTTGCAGCTGAAAGGGTGCGCGAGGGAGATATTAGAAAGGTTGTCATCGCGACATCTTCGGGCGATACGGGGCTTTTGGTTTATGAGGCTTTCAAAGGCACAGATATTGAGGTAATTCCTGTGCTTTTAAATGCAGGGTCTAAATACTCTGCTCCCGGCGGCGGATGGACGAAGAACAGGAGCAGGTATGACAAGCTTGGGCTGAAATATGTCCAGGGGACACAGGCATTCAGCGGCGTGGAAAGGGCTGTAAATGCAAGATGGGGGACAGTCGGTCCTGCACTTCTGATGTCAGATGCTTTAAGAATCCCCTGTGAAGGGTTCAAAGTATGTGTCGAGATTACGCTTATGGCCTGTGATTCAGGCTTTATTGTGCCTGATGAGAAAGTTATTGCGATTGCAGGGACGGGAAGAGGCGCTGATACTGTCATGGTCGTGAAGCCTGCATATTCAGGACAGTTCTTTGACTTTGCAGTGCAGGAGATTGTCTGCAAGCCTATCGTTGCCGGGATAAAGCATGAGGCAAGATAGCTTCCCAAGCAAAAACTTTAAAAAGCTTATCATTCAATAACCAATATCAAAATGGAATAGAGGCAACTCTTTCTGTGTTTTTAATATGGATCACGGTGAATACAAATGGGACTTAGACCTGCAAGAATCGATAGGGGCGTAGACAAAAGGCCTTACACAAGGACTGCTAAAAGAGTTCATAAGAAGAACTTCATCAAAGGTGTCCCGGGAATCAAGGTCAATAAGTTCAATATGGGCCAGACATCCGGTAAGTTTGAGCTGACATTCTCTCTTGTGCCATCAAAAGATGTACAGATAAGGCATAATGCTCTTGAGGCGCTGAGGGTCTCTGCAAATTCATATATGAGAAAGATTGCAGGAACAGAGTACCATATCAAGGTCCGTGTATACCCGCATAATATCTTAAGAGAACATGCGCAGGCAGCTGTTGCGCAGGCAGACAGGTTCTATGATGGTATGAGAAAACCTTTCGGCAAGCCTACAGGAAGGGCTGCAAGGTTAAAGG
>JAGLUQ010000028.1 GCA_023134675.1 Candidatus Aenigmatarchaeota archaeon
GCAACAACAACTGATTTTTTATTCTCAAGTTTCAGTACACCCAGCGGACATGCCATAATACAATGACCACAACCGATGCACAGCTCAGTATCAATTCTAGGTAATTTCTTGCTTGGCATTTTAACCACACACAACATTAAACATCCAAAACATAAATAGTTGATTAAGTGACGAATCCTAAAAGAATCATTCCATCTCAGCAAGCGCATGAATTCTCTTAAGCATATTCGGATGTGTGCTGAGCATCTCCATCATCTTTCCGGAACGGGATACAGAAAGCTTCTTCCGCCTGACAGAGCGAAGCTCATCAACATCAATATGCCCGCTCATATCCTTGTCAAGCTCCTTGAGCTCCCTTATCTCAGAAGAAGCACGGGAAGGGTCGCTTGCAAAAAACGCTTTCATGCCTTCAATCTGTTTAAGATCATCTTTTGATGTCTTAGCGCTGCCGTATACAAGCTTAAAGAGAGCAGATGCCAGATGATTAGGTCTTGAGCCGAGCGCAACACTCCCACGGTCAGCATAATACTCACGAACTCTTGACGCATAAAGAACAAGAAGGTTGGTAAGAATATAAATCCCAAAAGCCGCAAGACCTATTGCAATAGTATTGCCGCTGTCTCTGTCACGGCCGCCGGAAAACATAAAGCTCCACGCAAGATACCAGGCAATCATAGGTATGACACTGATAAGAGTTATCACAAGCACATCCCTGTTCTTTATATGAGATATCTCATGCCCAAGCACAGCCCGAAGCTCATCATCATCAAGAAGGTTAAGTATTCCGCGAGTCACACAGACACGGCTGTCAGATTTCCACCTGCCGAAAGCGAAAGCATTGGGAAGATTTGTCTCAGTAATCCCAATCCGTGGTTTAGGTATCTTAGCCTCTCTTGCAAGCGCCTCAACCATCCTATGCAGCTTAGGATTCTCAGTCTCAGACACATATTTAACTTTCATAGACCACTCAACAATCTTCGGACCTGCCAAAAACTGGATAAGCATCATAACGGTCGCAAGACCTGCATAGAAGACAAAGCCCCCCACACCCATATACGCCCCGGCCATCGAAAGCAGAGCATAGACTATAGCGAAAAGAACAGCCATGACCATATACATCCTTATCTGAAGCCACATGATAATTACCTATACAGATTGATTGTAGATATCATTTATATAAATCTTTCATATATCATACATGCCTTATCTCAGTATAATTTGAGATTTCAGAATTCACAGTGCAAAGATCACCTATACCAAGCTTATGCACATCATCATTCCCTGTCAGCCTGGCAAAATCCTTAAGCTCCTCTGTAGACACCCTAAGGAAATTTTCCAGCTTCTTCGCAGACAGATCAACATCTATCCTACCTCTCAATTCGGAATCATGTGTTGTGACACCCACAGGACATCTCCCTGTATGGCATATCCTGTACTGCTGACATGCGCATACCATAAGAGCAGAAGTCCCGATAGCTACAGCATCAGCACCCAAAGCCAATGCCTTTATGAAATCTGAAGATATCCTCAGCCCGCCGGTAATGACTAAAGAAATATCCTTTATACCATTATCATCCAAAAACTTTCTTGCCCTGTACAAAGCAAAAATTGTCGGCACAGATGTTGCCTGCTTCACAAATTTAGGTGAAGCCGCAGTCCCGCCCGGCCTGCCGTCAATAGTAATAAAATCAGCACCTACATATGCAGCAACCTCAAGATCCGCCTCAACATCACCAGCAGCAATCTTGATACCAATCGGCTTGCCGCCGGACTTTTCCCTTAACCAATCAACCTTTCTTTTCAGATCATCCCTGCCCTTAATATCATCAAAATGAGCAGGGCTTACAATATCCGTACCTTCAGGAAAACCGCGAATCTGTGCAATCTCCTTCGTGACTTTATTAGCAGGCAGATGCCCGCCCATACCAGGTTTGGCAGACTGTCCTATCTTTATCTCGATAGCATCAACAGCTTTAAGGTTTTCTTCCGTAACACTATATTTATTAGGAATATATTCAAAGATATATTTGTAAGAATTATCAAAAGATTCTCGCAAAATCCCACCTTCACCTGAACACATGGCAGTCTTCACCGCAGCGCTTCCCTTAGCAAGAGCTATCTTCACTTCTTTTGACAATGCACCAAAAGACATATGCGTAATATAAATTGGTGTCTCAATAACAAGCGGCTGCCTTGCTCGCGGACCAATCACGGTCCGGGTACTGACCAACTCATCCTTATTCAAAGGAATTTTTGCAAGCTGTGCACCCTTAACAAGTATATCATCCCATGAGATTACATTTTTTACAGTTCTCATAGGTTCGGTTATAGATTCACCGGTCTCAGAAATCTTATGTATATCATCCATATATATCTCAAGATCATCAGAACTTCTTTTCCAGGGACCAAGATAACTGCCCGAATCATTTTTAGGAACAGTGACATCCACCACACTTTTCTTTCCGCAATGAGGGCATATTACCGTAGCTTCCGATTTTTCCGTCCCCCCACCTTCACCTATTGGCATAAGATGAGTCTTGTCCGCAAAACAGACAGGACATTTCCACCCTTCAGGAAAATCATCAGGCTTGGTTCCAACCATTATACTGGCAGCAGAATTACCCTGAGAATCATCATATTCAAAAACATTGCAGACATTGCACCTGTATCTTGTCATAATCAAACCCTAATTTCTCTCATCTTTGAACTTTATATGCCAATGTTTTCCGTCACAAAATGGCTTGTTTTTAGATCCGCCGCAGCGGCAAAGAGTGAAATGTTCTTTTGACTCAGGCACTGAACCGGCATAATCCTTCAGAAGCGGACTTCCCACAACCCTATAAGGTCCGTCTTTTGATACAGTGATTGCGGGTTTACGGTCCAGATCCTTGTAATGAATCCCATCCTTTGTATAGCTCAATGCACCTGAAGGGCACATCCGAATTGTCCTTGCAATCTCTTCAGGATTTGCACCATCCTGATCAATCCACGGCTCTTTTCCCATAATGAATACTTTAGGAGAATTATCAGTGCAGAATCCAGCATGTGAACAGACACCCCTATTATCATGTATAGTTATCTCTTTGCCTTTATAGTCATCCATCTTATCAGGAACCCTTCCCTCAAGTTTCCTGCTGGAAAAACCAATCTTCGCATGCGTCCCGTCACAAAATGGCTTATTTTCAGACCCGCCGCAGCGGCAAAGCGAAATTACCGGCTTAGTCTCAATCACCTCGCCTTTAGAATTATCAAAGTTCTTAAGATTCCATACTATATAAGGTCCGTCCTGAGTCGCTTCAATGACTGGTTTCTCTTTCACTTCATCATCATTACCAGACTCATCCATAAACAGCACCCCTTCTAAATTAAAAGAAAAAAAGAAAAATCACATATCCGACTGTTCTTTTTCAGAACCTCTGGTACAGAAGTATACGTGCCTCAATCTCATCTTCTCTTTCACAGGACAAGTACCACAGATACAGCCCATCTCTGTTTCAATGCAGTCACTTTTGCCGATTGTCTGAAAGCAGAAACCGCCTTTCTCACCGCATTCCGCCCATGACGGACAATCCGAACATGTGCACATAGAAAGCACCATCTCTTTTTTCTTCTCCATATCTTCAGAACTAACATCTTCATTTTCCATAAGACCCACCCCCAGCAGGACATACTATTATTGGTGAAGAAAAGATAAATACTTACAACAAAATGCATAATATTATATAGAAATGATAACAAGACTAGTGTTACCCATACTCTTTTTCTCAATAATCCCGCGCTCGCGCAGCTTCTGCAGAACTCTTGATTTTTTACTTTATTCATACCGAAAAGGACAACAAGATAAATTAAAATTCATCAAATGTTTTCGTCTCCAACCCTGCACGATTCAGCGGCACCTTATCCATGTCAAAGAAATATCCAAGAGCTCTGCGCCAGTCTTTTGCAAAGAATTCCGCCGCATCTGTATATATATAATCTTTTTTTCCATCAAAATCATAAGCATCAAAATAAGAGATTAATATAGAAGGCTCTTTAGCAGACTCTTTAAGAAAACCTACAGTAATTATACCATACAGATTCTTAAGGTCTTCCATACCCCTTCCCCCGGACTGAAATAATTGCTTAAGATAAAAAGTCGGTTTCACATAAGGGTTATCTTGGAGACGGAACCGCAGTGACGAGCTGTTTTTTTCAAAAAAGTCTAAATCATCAGTATAGGAACTCGCATCCACATCAATAATGTTATCAGAACAGTAAAGAACATCACAGGACCTTAAGACAAGCTTCATAGCCTCCTTAAAATCAGAAAGAGTACCCCCAAGATATATAATCGTCATTTTTATTAAAAATGAGTTTTTCTACAAGATTATCCAATTCCTGTCCGTTTTTCTCAAAATCAGAATAAGAATGAGAAACAAGTTCCAAAGAGCTCATGAATTATATATTAATGCCTAAATTTAAAAACCTTTTCAGAAAATACTGCAAAACAGGAACAAATAACAAAGAAAGTGCAGGGGAAGGGATTCGAACCCTCGAACTTCTACAAGACTGGGTCCTAAGCCCAGCGCCTTTTGTCGTCAAAAGCCAAATTCAAAAGGCTTGGAAACTTTGTTTCCATGACTTTGACCAGGCTTGGCGACCTCTGCATAGTTCTGATATTCTATTTCAATGAAGCTCCCACCGTTCGCCTCGCTCACTCCGCAGCAAGCTGCAGGATATTAAACCCAAAAAGAAATAAAATTTAAGTTATAATTCATAATAAGAATCAGAGATACTTTGCATATGTAGTCTTGACTTCACAAAAAAGTTATTATTAAAAAAGAAAATCAACCCAGATTATCATTAATGCTTTCAAGTGTATCTGATATATCTGATAAATCTTCGCTTACGTCTACAACAGCTTCCTGTGCTTCTTCTTCTGATTCAATAACATCTGATTCAATCTCTTTTTCATCACCGACACATCCATTTATTGTAAACAAAAGCAGGAGTATGAGACCGATTGTTATTATTTTCCTGAACATTATTCAACACCTCCTATTACATCTTTTTTGCCGCTGATTTGAATTTCAATATCATCTATCAAAAACTCTGCACCGCCAAGAGTTTCAAAAGCAATCGTACCAGGAAGTGCAGGAGTTCCAACATCTTTATATTCAATAAAAAGTTCATCATCTATATAGATATTAAGGATGTTATCATAACCTACCATCTTAAAATTATGCCAGTTGTCGTCTAATTGAATTCGTACATCATCAAATAAGTTAATATGGCCGGGAGGCGTGCTTCTTGTTAAGTACATCCCATGATCGCTAACCCCGACATAATAACGTCTAAATATACCATCTTTATGAAGGCGATAATTAAAGTGCATTGTTCCACTGATAATCTTGAACCTGGCTTTGAATATATAATTAGTCCATCCCCCCACACCAACAAGATCTACCCAATTGTGATCTGTTCCTCTTAGAACAGTATTGCCTTCTATCACTGCTGTACCCCAACCAGTTCCAGGCCGGGCATCTCCCGCAGGGTAAAAAAACCAGTTTTCAGTCCCATCTTCAAAATCCTCTGTAAAGACTATTTCTCCTTCAATTTCTGGAGGTCTTTTTATTATTTTTTTTTCTTCTTCAGATATGCTGCTATAACAATGCTCTTTTATATCCTCATCACCTATAATATTTTCACATATACTTCTATCTCTGCTTGTTGTTGCAGCCTTAACATAACACTTATCTTTCCTGTCTAATTTAGTTATTCTTACACATACACTGCTATTTCCTGTCATATCTGCAATCTTTATGTAACAGCCATTCCTTATATCTATGTCATTGATCATTTCACACTCTGCTATAGTTAAGTACGGAACCGTGCAATGCGTATATATCTCACAATCTCCATACCTGCTGGGATCAGTCTGGGGGTTGCCGCCTTCATCCTGGCAGAGATCCCATGCTTTTTCATCATCTTCAGTGCATAACTTGAATTTTGTTGGCATAGCTCTGCAATCTTCAGGGCAGGATTCAGGTGATTCACTGCAAGGACAGCCGTCAGCCATACACACTACTCCTTGACATATCCTATCACCACACCTATCAACACATCTGCCTGATTCTCTAGGTCCCTCAATTACAGCAGGTTTTTGTCCGGATTCTATCCATTCAACCATGCTACCCTCACAAAATTCTAGAATCTCTGGACCATCAGTATTAATTGTTGCATAATTTGGCACTTTACATAACATTGAGTGCCCCTCACCAGATTCCACACCATCAGCTTCTATTATACAGACTTCATTATCCAGGCCATGGATTTTAGCTATTACACTAGGTCCATTATTTGGTCTGAACACGACAGGTTCACAAAGCCTTACTGCTTCTTCCCAACATCTATCATTACTGCCGCAATCAGGATAACCTCCATCTACAGGTATTATCGTACCATCTACTTCTATCTCACCGCCAAGTATGATATAAAGTGCATCTTGCATAATAACTTCAGATATATACTTCATATCATATTTTAACTCTCTTAAATCCTCTTCAGTCATATCTTTTGCATTTTCTCTAAACTTGACCTTTATCTCTTCAATCTTATCCTGAGCACCTGAGAATAATCCGGCAACTTTTCTAAACTTTGTAGCTTCTGCTTCATTCCCTGTATTTTCATAATATTCAGCTATCGAGCTTACCTTGGTAACTAGTTTGTCAAAATCAATTTTCAGGCTTTCAAGCTTGAGAGCTATTGACAACAATGTTGCAGCAGAGGGCATCTCTTCTATTTCTTCATATTCTATCTCTTTTTTACCTCTTTTGACACACTCAGCAAACACAAGACATCCTTGTGAATCTCTTTTTACCATAAGGTCCCCTTCTTCAAGCTCACAGTTTTTGTATGCCTCTTGCGGTATATCTTTAGAGCATTCTTCTTGTTCTGGATGAATGCACACAGTTACAGGACAACCCACATTATCAAAATATTTAACAATTTCACCGCCTGATTTCTCACAATCATCTTTGATTCTTTTCTTTAGCTCTACATCCTCAGAACATCTTTGATCAGGTTCAGCTCTGCTACATTTGATTGTGTCACACTCTCCTCTCCTTACTATCATCGGTTCAAGACCCTGATTTAAGCATGCCATCCTTCTTGCTTCTAATACTTCATGTGCAGGACATTCTTCTGGATCCTCTACTTCATACTCGCACTCTACGAAAGGACACCCGTGATGATCAGTTCTTTCAACTACCTTGCCGCCTGATTCCTTACATTTTTCTTTAATATCTCCTGATACAGCAAGACACTCTTTTTCACATTCAATCACTTCTATTCCATTTTCAAGAGTAATCTTACGGCAACCATCTGGTACATCTATTGGCGGTTTTGTTTCACAGGAATCACAATCCCAAAATAAGCAGCCTCTTTCATCTTTTTCCTTTGGACAAAGACAATCTTCTAAAAGTCCTTCACAATCAGGACAGGTCCTGGTCATAGCAATCTCTTGGCACTCCTCTTCTGGTGGTTTTTCACAGACAGAACAATCCCAGATACCGCATCCTCTCTCATCTTTTCCCTCTGGGCAAAGAGTTTTCCCATCAGGGCAGGAAGGCTGGCTTATCTGAATTGGCTTGCACCTTTCACAAGAATCACAATCCCAAGCAATGCATCCGTTTTCATCCTTTTTTTGGGGGCAGAGGATTTCTCCTTCAGAACACCATTGACTTTTTAGAACTGCTGAACACACATCTGCTGGAGGCACTGGTTCAGGCATTACTGGCGGCGCTGGCATGGAATCTTCAGATTCAGGCTCTACCGGCGGCACAGACTCTTCAGGTTCAGGCACTACCAGTGGCACAGATTCTTCAGGTTCAGGCTCTACCGGCGGCACAGACTCTTCAGGTTCAGGCTCTACCGGTGGCACAGGTTCAGAATCTTCAGGTTCAGGCTCTACCGGAGGCACAGGTTCAGGCTCTACATCTCCAACATTTTCAGTAACCTTACCAGTTATCTCATTAAAAATATCTCCAAAAACACCGGCTGAAACTGGTGGGGTAATTAAAATTAAAATTGTCAAAAGAATTATCAAATGCTTAATCTGCATTGTATCATGCCTCTTTAATATCTTAATAGCTATACTACTATTTATAACTTAACCAAAATCGATACTAAAGTTTCCTCCAAATCTTTTTCATATTCAATAAAAAAAATATTTCCTATTATATTATCTGGAATTAGTTTTTTATTTCCTATAAAGTTATCTTTTATTATAGATACAACTGAAAAATCTGGCTTGTAACTCATGCAACACCAAACAATTTTATATGGTTTAAATGTATATTTTCCAATTCCAAAAATTGAATGAAGCTCCCACCGTTCGCTTCGCTCACTCCGCAGCAAGCTGCGGGGTATTAAACCCAGAAAGGAATAAGTACAAAGAAAAAAAGTGCAGGGGAAGGGATTCGAACCCTCGAACTTCTACAAGACTGGGTCCTAAGCCCAGCGCCTTTGACCAGGCTTGGCAACCCCTGCACAAAAACCTGGAGATATGATAAAA
>JAGLUQ010000029.1 GCA_023134675.1 Candidatus Aenigmatarchaeota archaeon
CCTTTATCGCCTTGTCCATAAGCTCGGATGTCAGCTGCGTTGAGAGAAGCTCGCGCACCCTGCCCGGGACATTATGCGCCTCGTCAATCACAACTATTATATCTTTCATATCGCGCTCCAGCTTTGACAGGAACATCTTCTGCACAAAAGGATGCAGCATATGATAATAATCTGCTATGACCACATTTGCCTCCTTAAGGTGCAGCATAAGCATCTCATATGTGCACAGCCCTTTGCCTTCGCACAGGTCTTTTGCATCTTCAGATGTCATGATATCATCCTTAAGATCTCCTAAGACAGACTGGCATATATCAGACATATCGCCCGACTTCCTGAACATCTTCTTATAGTATATGCACTTGCCGCTCTCCTTCATCTTCTTGCAGAATTCAGACACATTCTCCGAGCTCATCATCTTGACATCATCAAACCTGCACAGCCACCTTTTCCCCACAATGTTTGCGACATGGATGTCAGCCTCAGTATTCTTTTCCTTAATCGATTTCAGTGTCTCTATGACAATCTTATGCTGCATATGCCTGGGTGTCAAAAAGACGACAGTCTTGCCGTTCTCGGCAGCATATTTAACTGCCGGAGCAAGCGCAGATACAGTCTTGCCTATCCCTGTCGGCGCATGGACAGCAAGATTCTTCTCTTCTTTAAGCGCTTTTGAAAGCATGTCCATGAACCTGTCCTGGCCAAGCCTTTTGGTGCCAAACGGAAAGAAATTATGCATAGAAAACATCTATAAGGAAAATGATTTAAATGTATTGAACAACTGCAGGAATATCTCCCCCGTCTGGCACAACTACAACTCAATTATAGAATCAATTGTATATTCAAGCGTTCCTGACGGCCTATATCTTTCATACAATTCAGTCCCTTTCTTTACAATCAGTACACCTTTTCTAAATTCCACACCTTTTACTCTCCCGTTGAATTGTTCTACAGTAAGATCTATAATATCACCGTCAGGACAGTAATTATAGCAATGAAACTTAAAGTCCGGTTTAGGCAGGTCAACCTTGAAATGCCCCCACTTTTCATTTGGATAACCTAATTTTTCAACTGCATCACTTGCAGTGCAGCAGCTAAATCCGTTTGAATAATATTTTAAGACCAGATCTGTATAAACATCCCATAAAGCATCTATAGGGTTTTCGCTCAAAGGCCTGTCTTTTTCATATAGCCGGATAAATTCGCCTGATTTATGCATAATTTATAATATAAATAATAATCTTTATAAATGTCTCTTAAAAGTAGTTACTCACTCTGATAACCTACAGTAACATCTATTTAAAAAGAAAAATGCAAATATTTATCAGACAGTGATACCATGGAGCGAAAATTCTGCGACCTGCACATATATTCAGACCTGTCCATAGGCGAAAGCAGCGTCAAAGATATTATTGAAATGGCACAGAAACTTGACCTTTCATCAATATGCATAATTGATCATGTCAAAGACAAGAACAAGGACAATATCAACAGGCTCAAAGAAGAGATAAAAAAACAGAAACCAAATATAGAAGTCCTTGCAGGAGTAGAGATAAACACAGAAGACACAGAGATACTCAAAAGGCAGATAAGCCGCCTGAGAGAAACAGCAGACATTGTGATAGTCTCCGGCGGCTCCTCAAAGATAAACAGGGCAGCTGTCGAGGATGCAAGAGTTGACATCCTTGCGCATCCTGAAAGAGGAAGGCGTGATTCAGGGCTTGATGATATCATGGCAAGACTTGCCGCAAAGAATAATGTAGCAATCGAGCTCAATTTCAAGATGGTTCTTAACACTTACAGAAAGATAAGGTCACATATGCTTGCCCATATGAGAGACAATGCAGAGCTGGTCCATAAGTTTGGCGCACCGCTTGTTATATCAAGCGGCGCAGAAAAAGCTTTTGAGATACGCACAGGCAGGGAACTGGCATCCCTTGGCACTCTCGTCGGCCTCGAGCTTGCAAAATCTCTTGACTGCGTCTCATCAGTGCCTGAAAGCATGATAGCCCATATAAAGAAAGTAAAAGGTGAAAACCATATAATGCCGGGCGTAGAAGTTATAAGAAAAAAAGAAAGTAAAAAGAGATGATTATGGTGCCATTGAAAAGACTCCCCCCTGATATAAGAATCCGTGAAAGATACATAGTCTTCAGCATAATCTCAGAAAAGCATTTTTCACTTGAAGAAGCTGTCAGGACAATCTGGTCTTCAGCGCTCCAGCTTTTCGGAGAGGCAGGCACATCCAGATTCCATATATGGATCCCATCCAATCTATACAATGAAAAGAGAGGCATAGGCATCATAAGATGCAGCCATGACTATGTACAGGACATAAGAGCAGCTTTGGCCCTCATAAAGAAGATAGATGAGGAACAAGTAATAATTCGCACCCTGGGTGTCACAGGCACGATAAAGGCAGCAAAGACGAAATTCCTTGATAAAAAGACTCTTGAAGACTTCAGTAATTGATATGATATCAGTCATAAGTTATATTGCATGATATCGTTTTTTATCACACTCTTAAACAAAACCTTTTTATAATAACCCAGCCCATATAATTATATCCTGATTTTCAGGACATGGTGATTTTATTTGTTGAACTTTTTTAATAGATGGATGAAAAATATTTCAAAACCGAGAATTGCCCTTTTTCTGGACGGCCCGAATCTGCTGAGAAAGGAGTTTGAAATTGACCTCAACCAGATAAAATCTTATCTGTCAGAATACGGTTCTCTAAGAGAAGCAAAAGTGTTCCTCAACCAGTTCGCACCAGACAAGCTTATAGAAGCTGTAGCAAACCAGGGCTTTGAACCTATAATAGGCGTCGGTGAAAAAAAAGACGACATAGCAAGCGATGTAGACGTATATGTCGCCACAGCAGCAGTCTCGGCAATATACAGCCCATATATAGACATAATAGCTCTTGCAACAAGAGATGCGGATTTCCTGCCAGTCGTCCAGCTTGCCAAAAAGATGGGCAAAAAAGTCATTATTATAGGCATAGAGCCCGGCTTCTCAAAAGCTCTCCAGCATGCAGCTGACAATGTCATAATACTCCAGACTAAAAAAGAGCGCAAGAAAGCAAAGAAGTAAATCAGGACCGTTTTGTTTGTTTGACTTCAATAGGACTGTATTTATCAAAAAACCCAATATTTCTGTCAAATATATCAATCATTTGATCTTCAATAGACATATCACTGCCCCCGCAAACCCTGATATCCCGTTCACATTTTCTGAATAGATTATCCAAATCCCTTCCGGAGACTCCATCTGTTTTGTCAAAAATATATCTTATTTCAGAATCTTGAAGAGTAAATACAGTATTTTTTTCACTCATTTTTTTAATTATTTCAAGTCTTTCATCATCATCTGGAAGCGATAGTCTGATGTTCTGTGCCATTCCTAAAATATCTTTATCAAGGTACGAAATATCATCTGCCGTGTTAATGATAAGAGTCACTATGTTAGCATGTTTATGCATATCTATATTTGTCGCCAAAGAGGCCATAAAATAAGAATATGAAGTATCCTTAATATCAAATAACTTTTTATCCTTTTTCAGGTTTACCTGATCTATGACTATAAGTGCTATATTTCCATTATCCGAATAAGTATGGGCATCATCATATATCTTATTCAATATTGCATTGTCCTGAAGCATAAATACCTGCAGCAGATCAAAATAGTTATGTGGAGCCCATTCCACAGTTTCATCATAATTATCCCTGCACTTCTTTTTAATAACTTCCATCAGCATAGTCTTCCCGATACCTGAAGGCCCGTACATCTGAACAATATGTGGAAAATTTGAATATTCATCAGTTATTTCTCTATATTCCTTATATGACTTAAACATACCAAACAGGTCTTCAATAAATAACTTTGCCTCCGAATGCCCGACAACATCATCAAGGGTTGTATTTAATGGATAGTCATCAATAAGGTCTTCAAGTAAATAAATGTCAATATCTGTATCATAATCTATAATACCTTCTTCTGATTCTTCAACATTTATCTGAAACATATGTGCAGATAGTCCTTCACCTATCTTGATAACTCTTGAAGACACTTTTCCGCCATGTAATTTTTCTAATAAGTACGAAGAGACAGCAGGACTATTAACATCTAAATCTGCACCAGAAATAGATCCATTATAGTTTAGAACAAGATATGTGCACCTTTCTTCATTATCCATATTACTACTCACCATAACTCAAACCAATAGATACCAGAAATGATATATAAAATTTTAAATATCAATCGTTTTTACTATTATTTAAGGATTAACTATATGTACATAGGGATACATCAGTTAAGGACATGCAGAATCCCATGCATATAGACAAAAGATGTATCTTTAAAAAGATTAATGTTTTTATAGTAATTAAAATAAATTAAGATGAATGCTATGGTATCATCAGACAATCCGGAGATAAGCCTGGAAGAATTCTTGAAATTTATAAAAAGTGGACGTGTCTATAATAGAAAAGAGGTCGCAAATAGAATTAATTATACCTATTATTTAGGGATGGATCTGGATTCATATCTGAATGATAAAGATTCTATGTCCGAAGAAGATTATAATAAGATGAATACGATATATTCCGGACTATTACAAAATATGAAGGATGGCAGTATTTTAGACGATTCTGAAAACAGCCTTGATAACTGGGCATTCTATTTCTATAATAAAAAGAAGGACGAATTAGGATTTAATTTTAAATTGGTTAATAATTTTGTTAACACGACATTTAAAAAATACATTGAAGAATATCTAGACACTACAAAAAAGGTGTAATAAATTGGTATTTGAATATACATTTACAGATGATGAGCTTGAAAAGGTCACTCTTGAATCCTTTAATTCATATCTTAAAGATAATAAGAAAATAGTAGCAGAATCAAGATGGGATCATACACGAAGTATGATTGAAGATATGGAGCTTATACTGAAGTATGAAAAAAAAGAATATTGCTCCGATGATATATCGTATATAAAAAGCATATACTACAGCATTGTAGAAGAGATACAACAGGGCACAATCTTTGATGGTAAAAGTCTTGAGGCGTGGAAGACATACTGCCTGAACAAGCACAATGGTGAAGAAAAAAAAGGGAAGAGGTTAAATTCAAGAAAGATCGATGATTTCTTAAAAACTTTCAGACCAAAAATTAAAAGCTATATCGAAAAATATCAATAATTATCAAAGACACAAAAATATCCTAAACAATCACATCTTATACCTAAGCACAGCCCCGATACCGCCTAACTGCAAAAACTGCGCACCTTCAGGCGTCTCAGAGCTCACTTCCACAAAAGCAGAACCCATGTCTTCAGCCATCTTCTCTAGCTCTTCAACAAGATCAGCCTTCTCAGAAACAATAAGTTCCCCCGAACATTTAGGGCACTTATCAGGCAAACTCTCTTTCTTTGCAGCCTTCTCCTCAGAAAAGCTGCAATTTTTGCATTTCAGCTCAAAATGACGCAGAGGCATGTCCTCAGAAATTATAAGTTTCCTGACAGCCCCTATCTTAAGCGCATTGACAACATCGACATGCCCGTACGACGCAAGACCATCCTCTTTCTTCAGGTGGTCAAAGAAATCTTTTATGATATCTCTTTCAATAGTGGCAGATGCCTCTTTAAGCACATCATCAGACCTCTCAAGAAGCTCTTTGAGTCCCGGCTCACCTGAATACGACAGGTCTTTTATACCTATAATCTTCTTCTTCAACGCCTCAGATAGAAAGTCACCGTCAGCGAAAGTCTCTTTCACAGGTCCGGGACCGCCGATCAGCACACCTTTAAGGTTCCTGTTCTGTTCAAAAGTTTTAGTGGCGGCTTCACCTACCATCTTCATAAAGTTCAGCAGAAGCCCGGCACGCACCCTCTCAAACCTCTGTGCGCTCTGCCCGCCCTTGCCAGTCTTTCCGGGAACCATAGAATTGAAATTATGCGAAACTTTTATAGCTTTTCCCATGAGAAACCCGACACTGGCCTCAGACTTATCTATCGTCACAAGGCCGTATACCTCTTTTTCCTCAACAAGCTCTTTCAGGTGGTCTATAAGGAATGTCTGCTCGCACCTGTATGTCCTCAGGTTTATAGGCTCAGGCGGCTCAAACATCCACAGCTTTATGTCAGAGGTCCCTTCATTCTCAGAAATGTTTCCACTGTATATACACAGGCCGTTGGGCGGTGTCACCTTAAACACCCTCAATGCCTGATCTATCCTTGCAAGCGCTCCGGAAACATTCTTCCTTGTAGTCTTAGATTTGATGTTGGCAACAGTTCCTGCTTCCTGCCGGACCATATTGTTTATCTCGTTTATATTGTATCCGGAAGGCACGCTTATGGAGACAAGCTCAGTATGCCGCCCCCTAAAAGAGCCAAGCTCTTTTATAAGAGTCTTGAGCTGCCTTTTTGACATAGTAATATCGTTAAATAAGAACACCTTTTATTTCTTGACTGCAAATGCAATATAATATTTATGTATAGCAATTTTAAAAGATTATAGCTTTACCAGGGAATATTTATCTTCCTGTATAGAGGGCCTACAATATCCCCGCCCCAGTAAGCGCTTCCAGCAAGCTTGAACATGCCCTGCGTAAGCTCATCAAACATCTCTGCCTGATAAGGTCCCGGCTCAACCCGCCATCTAAGATCTATACCAAAATTCTTCATCGTCTTCTTAAAACTCTCTACTGCCTTGTTTTCTTTCTTAGGGGCAGACACCCTCTGGAGCACAACATCCTTATGTTCATTGAACTTGGTAAGTTTTGCCTGAGCTTCCTTTTGTATCACTTTCAGCGCATCTTCGCGCGCATTTTGAGCATTGTTATCATCACTGCTTGCCCATGGACCTCCGGGTATGATTATATCGACACCCATTTTTATGTCTTTATCTCCGCCTTTCTTTTTAAGTTCATTAAGTTTTTCCTCGCTAAAAAGTACGAAATCATCTTCCTTGTATTTCTTCCCGTCAATCTCAATATTTCCATCCTCATCAGCATCTTTCTTGAAGTTTTTGCCGCCGAGAATATCATCTTTCTTCTTATATATCATGTCATCCTTCTTGATCCTGTAAGACCCGTTCTCTGAATGAAGATAATATTGTATATAGTATTTTTCCCTGTCCATATTTATTATGTCATTCATCTCAATTTCAGTTTTCTTGTCCTCACAGTTTCTTTCAAGAAGCTTCAGCAACATCATGTTCTTCGTTGCGATATAGCCGTGTATCTCCCATGTCCCGTCCTCAAAAGGTGTCGGCTGGCCGTTTACCATCACATTGAACACGCATTTATTATAGTCAATGGTCCAGGCAGTGTAGTACCACTCATCTTCCCGCAGATCTGCAGCCCCGAATTTAGCATCCCTTTTTGATATGCTTGTCCGGTCATTGACATAATCCTCAATCTGCTTTTCAGTTATCCATGGGTATTTCCCGAGCAGGCCTTTTGCCTGACCTTTTTTATCTTTTCCAGCATTATATATGAACTTCTCCTGTATATGGTAATCATACGCCTTGACACCTTTCTTGCCAACATATTTCGGACTATTGTATAACTCATTAGGCGTCCTTTGAAGTTTATGCCTCATCCTTATAGGAATCCAGAGCCATATGGTCTGGTTGGTAAAGCTTCTCGCCTCGCCCGGCCTGTCAAAGAAATCGCCTGCCGCCCCTGCACGCCCTCTCTCTGACGAGAGCGCATTGTTAAGCATCCTATGCTGCATCACATGCGGCTTGAGCCATTCACGCCTCTCATCCAGATATTTTTTCTTAGACATGGACAGGGATTTCACCGTGCTGTACCTCTGATCAATCCCTTCCTTAAAAAGCGTCTTCCATTGTGCATATGCCGACCATTTGGCTTTCAGGAAATTCTTTTCCACCTGCGGAAGCTTTCCAAAAGATCCGCCCTCTTTCAGATCATCAAGAGATGTCATGCTCAGGAAATCCTCAACAATTGTCGGCATTATGTTTGATTTTCGCATAAAAGCCATGCTGAGTCGTCCCTCTCCCTGCGCACCGCCCCCGCCTGTATAATAATCAACCTGATCCACAAACATTGTCTTGAGCGCCGCCTCATCGCTCTCGCTGAAATAGTTCAGCATCTCTTCCGCTTTCCTGACATCATGTTCAAGAAGCTGCCACTGCCCTACCTCATTTCCTATATCTGTAAGCGTTGTGCTTATTATCCTCTCAAGCTCGCCTCTCTGTACTTTCGCATTCTGGTAGAAAGGATTCTGTGTGCTTGGCGTCACATGGAAATCTTCACCTACCTTGAGTATCTTGTATCCTTCCTGTATAAGATGGAACATAAGGCTGTCATATATTCCCTGCGTCGCCCCTAATGTAGATGTCACATTTATCTTCCGGTATGTATTCAGGCCTACGCCTACCCATCCTGAACGTACTAT
>JAGLUQ010000003.1 GCA_023134675.1 Candidatus Aenigmatarchaeota archaeon
CTGCTGTCCTTATCAATAATCTTAAGTTTCATATCTACACCCTCCTTCCACGTCTTCCGCCTTTCTTTCGCGTCTTATCATGAGGCAGAGGCGTCACATCCTTAATGTTACCAATTCTCAATCCGCCTTTGATAAGCGCACGTATAGCTGGCTGAGCACCTTTACCCGGTGTCTTTGCCTTGTTTCCGCCAGGAGCCCTCACATTGACATGAACTCCGGTTATACCTTTCTCACGTGCTTCCTGAGCAACTCTCTGGGCAGCCTGCATAGATGCATACGGAGCCGCCTGATCACGACCTCTGTCTGTCATCATACCGCCACTGCTCTTTGAAAGAGTTTCCGCACCGGTAATGTCTGTAAGAGTTATTAGGATATTGTTGAAACTGCTGTATATATGCACAATCCCCCATTTCTGAGGTTTTCCAGTATCTTTATTCATTTATCAGCACCTCCTGTAGTTGCAGGCTTTGTACCTGCAGGCGCAGCACCGCCTTGCCTGTTGAATGGGGCACCGCCTTGCCTGTTGAATGGAGCACCGCCACCTCTCCTATTGAAAGGACGCCCTCGACCAAACCTACCTTGCTGAGGAGATATTACCCTTTCTTTTACTTTTTTTGGCGCATGCTCAAAAGAAGAAGCAAGAGCAGATCTGGAACTGAAAGAGATAAGATTCTCTTCATCCTGACAGACAATATACTTAGGTGATGTCACTTTTATACCATCCACAAATATATGGCCATGAACAATAAACTGCCTTGCCTGAAGATATGAATTCGCAAGCTTTTTCCTGACAACCTGCGTCTCAAGCCTGCGCTCAAGGAAAGCTTTCACGTCAAAGTCAAGTATAGTGTCAATAGATACCTCTTTCTCACCGATCATACCATATTTCACAACTTTCTGAAGAAGAGTCTTCTCCGCATCGTCATCCTTGGATGCGATAATCGTCCTGGCACGCCTCTTGACATCCCTTATAAAAGCTTCAGCCCTGTATATCTCATTTTTTCTCCTCAGGCCGAAATCATTCATGAGAACTTTCTCAGCAGTTATTCTATCCTTATCATAAGGTCTTGTAGGTCGACTAAATGCCTTTTTTGAACGTCTTGGATCTCCCATATCATATCACCTACTTTTTCTTCCTGGAGGCAACGCCACTTTTCCTGAAAGATGACTTTGTCCTCTGCCCTCTTACAGGAAGGCCAAGCTCATGCCTTATTCCGCGATAGGCTCGGATTTTTCTTAGCCTGTTTATATCATCACGAAGCATAAGCCGTATATCAGAACCGGTCAGATGCCTATCCTCACCGGAAACATAATCATTTCTCCTGTTGACATACCATGAAGGAATGCCGGACTTTACAGGATTGTCTATAATATTCTCTATCTTCTCTATATCCTTTTCAGTAAGAGTTTCAACTTTGTTGTTATGGTCCATCCCTGCAACATAGAGCACTGCTCTTGACAGGTTGTAGTCAACACCAGTTATCGCAGTAAGCCCTATACCTACTGCCTTATCAGAAACAACATCCGTACCTTTGATACGTATAATGTTTTTTGCAAGTTTTGCGTCAGGCCTGCCTTTAGCAGCAGCCTTGACATCATCCTTAGCGCCCTGTTTAGGCACTTCACCTTTTTTCAAATCTTTTTTAGCCATATTTACTCCCCCATTTTTTTGGCTTCGGGAATTCGAAACCAACGGCAGTCAATTACCGAGAGAATATAATGCACATCGACAGGAACATGAAATATGCAATCAAGAATCCGTCTGCGCAATAAATTACAATTTAAATGGCAACTATAATTTTATAAAGGTTTTGCCCAGACATATTGCTCTATACTTAAAAAAAGACGCTGCCATGCAAAAAACTTTTTCCGCCATCAGGATCAAACAGGCATATCATTAATAACTTCAGGGCACATCATCTTCATCTCTTCAAGAATCATATTAGCAAGAGCATGATCTCCCTCATATTCCTTTCTGAGCCTCTCTATATCATCAGCAGTGAATCCATGTTTCTCAATCATAGATCCTAAATCATTTAACACTGCTTCCATCTCTTCCTGCTCCTCAACACCTATAAGGCTACATGCTAACTCAGCCTCTAATTTAGAATACCTTTCCCTCTCGGTCAGCGAAGCATCTCCCGTCCCGGGCGCATCAGAAACAGAATCAGAAGCGCCAGAATTATCCGAAGACGAGTCTGACTCCGAAGTGCAGCCGCTCAAAGCGACCATACAGGCAAATAAAACAAATACTATCGTCATCTTATTGTTCATGATAATCACTCTATCAATTATATTTAACACGGCAATTTATATAAATTTGTTTTAAAGAAGATTCTATTGTTATAACATAGCTGCCATTTTGATTATTCATCTTAACTTTTAAAAGCGATTCCTATCTCTTTACAGGCATAATCCTGCAATTGCAGCAAGTCTGGAGAATCCAGGCTAACCCTAGACGAAAAATGAATATCACTGCTTCCGACCAATATTCGTGAAATTGAAAAATTATTGCTGTAAGGTGTTGCACGGCTCATATGTTCTGAGATATCAAAAGAGAATAGTCTCGCTTTCCTCGGCAATTTAATCTTTTTAATCTTAGAAGCATCATTATCTCTGGACTTTGCTGAAATATACATCTGAGGTCTGCTGTTTTTATAATATTCTTTTAATTTTTGTATTGATTCACGAGCATCTTCAGCATAAGACTGCTTAAAAAACTCAAAAAGATGTCTCTCTTTTGAAATATTATTCATATTATCTGAATCATCTCTTAAAGACTCCGGATATTTATAGCCCTCATCTTCCAAAAAATTAAGATACTGCTCTGCAGAGAAATTATCAAAATCTTTTAATGTATTATCACCAAAATGCTCTCTTGCCAGTCTTTTCACATGATTTTTCCAGAGGTCATTATTATCTAATATTAAGAATGATGGAAAATTATAATAATCGCTTATGATTTTGATTTCATTGTCCAACAATATTTTTGCCTGCTCATCTATCAACATTGGCTTATCATATAGAATGTCCAGATCAATTGCAGGAACCTCAACAGCAAATGTCTTTAGGTCTGACAGTATATTGCTTTTTAAAATATCAAAAAAACCATAGTTTTTTGTTAATTCAACAACATGTGTTTCATCCTCTAGTTGAGCACCATACAATGATTTTTCTAAGACTTCAACATATTTCCATAAATATTTGACCGGAACGACAAGTTCAATGACTTCTTTAGTTCCAAAAGACATATCGAGACCTAAAGATATAGACATGGTTGACATCTGTTTTGGCTGTAGCTTTTTCTCAAAATCCGTTCTAAAATACTTTATCAGATTATTATCGCTTTTATACGCTTCAAGAAGCTTTTCAGCATCCTCTGGAGCAATGTTCAGCTTTGCAAATTGAAAGCCGAAAGATTTGCCAAGATCTTCAAGTTGGGATAGGTACTTTCCGGTTGCAGTCAAAGACATTTTATTCTGATTTGCATGCATATCTATTTTATGGCTATCTCCATAAATACCTAATCTTGACTTTGTCGGATCAACTGTATATAAACGTGAATCAACTGTGACATCATCAAAATATAATCCTGTAATATTTCTTTCACCCTGAAAAGCCTCAGGAGTCCAAAAGAGACCATATTTAACATCAGCAACACATTTTTTCAGCCTTAAACTTTCAGCTTTCCGAAAGCAATTATCTAAAACCGGCTGCACCTCATCAAGACTTTTTCTGGAATAGCCGGAAATCAGCAGATGAGGCAATGGATCTTCATCAGAAAAATTCATCTCTTCTACATCTAAATCAATATTATAAAAATCATCAGGAAAAGTTATATTATCATATAACCACTCATATATTTGTTCCGGGAATAATTTTCCATCTGATATAATCGCCTTTAAGTCACTTAATAACACAGATAATTCCATAATAAACTAAAGAAATATACAATTTTATAAATGTTCTATTATTTATCACCAAAAAATATACAAATTAGTATAATAAAAAAATAAAAAAAGCGCAGAGAGGGCGATTCGAACACCCGCGGGTCAAGACCCACTGGATCTCAAGTCCAGCGCTCTACCTGGCTAAGCGACCTCTGCACAAAACATCTATAGTATATAAACTTTAAAAATATAGCAAAATCAAAGTGAAAGCTCATGCTTAAACCCTGCCTTCTCAGCCTTTGAAACAGCCCATGCATCATCCACAAGCATATCAGGCACATCCGAATCCAAGACAGGATACGCAAGCTTACAACCCAAACACAAAATAAACATCCCTTTCTCAGATACATCGCCCTTGCATTTAGGACATGCAAGCATCTTGAGCAGATCTTTCTTCACAGCCATAAGTATCACACATATTATTTCCACATGCGCGGATATAAATCTTCCTTCATCACAATCCTGCTAAGCGTCGCCGCAACACCTTTCTTTTTAGACTTGATGTCTTCAAAACCTATCACAGCCTTACCGATCCCTATAAGCTCGCCTTTTAAGGTCATCACAGCCACAGGGTCATCAGCAGCCACATCAGAAGAATACAGGGATATCCCGCCCACATGAAGCGGAGCGCCATGGCACAGCGCAGACACTGTGGAATCCTTGACAAGCATCTTTTTCATATGCTTAACACCAAACTCAAGAGGCTTCAATACCTCCCGAAGCTTAGACTCATCCCCCGTCTCTTTCCATGTCTCAAAAGCATCCTTAAGGTCATGGAGGGTAAAGGCCTGCTCCTCTTTGAAAGGCCCTGCTCGCGTCCTGCGAAGCGCATGCATATGTGCCTTGACACCCAGCCTTTTGCCCAGATCAACGCACAGTGTCCTTATATAAGTGCCTGCCTGCACATCTGACCTGAAAAGTACATAATCGCCTGATATTTCAAGAATCTCTAAAGAATATATGTTCCTCTGCCTGAGCCTTCTCTTGACTGCAGACTTGACAGGAGGCATCTGCGTGATAGTGCCGACAAAATCATTAACAGCATCCCTAATCTTTTTTTCAGGCACAATCTTATGCAGCTTCATGATAAATACATATTCCTTGCCTTCAGTAAGAAGGGCAGGAGTAATCTTTGTAGAAGTATTCACTAAAGAAGGCAGGACGCCTGTGACGGCAGGATCCAAAGTTCCCGCATGCCCTACTTTCTTTGCACCGAGAATCTCGCGTATCCAGGCAGCGACCTGATGCGATGTCGGGCCTGCCGGCTTGTCTATGATGACAAGGCCTTTGTCCAGACACTCATCTATCTTACGCTCATGCGGATAGCAGCCGAACTCAGAATCTGTCTCAGACATTTCCTTGACAGCCAGGCCGGAGTATTCTTTCAACATAGAAAATCAAAGATTAAGACCTGTTTTCATCTTGTCAGAAAGCTTTGCGCTCTCGACAGCCTTCAACACATCTTCATCGCTTGCTTTAGCCTTTATCTTTAAAATATCTGAAGTAGGCTCTATATGCGATATATTGCATTTTCTTCTCTTCACACCGTTAAGCGCCTTAGGTCCTGTTATCTCAACATATGAACCATCAGCCGCATCCGTAATGACGCAGTACTTTGACGCATCTTTACCGGCAATCTTAACACAGACTCTACCTATTGATATTGCAGACATAATCATCACCTTAAACCTCTTATACTCTTGCCTTAACCTTTATATTCTCTCTTGCGCACTTGCTGCAGAGAACACCGCCGAAAGGACGTTCAGGCCTTTTCTCAGTCTTGGCAAGCTTTGCTATCTGCGCATCCTTGCCTGTAGGCACTGCAGGAAGCGCAGTACCGCATGAAGCACAGTGAGCTTTAGACACGCCCTTGCGCCTGTAATGGATAACATTGCTTCCACCAGGAAGGCTTTTCTTTATCCTCTTGAACGATCTTGATCGAAATCTTGGTTCCATAACATAATCACCTGTACAATATGAACAAATATATTTTGTCCACATTCAAATTATTATAACAGATATGTTTTTTGGTACAAAACTTTTTAAACTAAACACATATCTAAAAATATTATCACTGAACGCCTAAAAGCTTCCTAAGGATAATTGTCGAAGGTATTGACATCAATATATAAAATCCGAGCCACCCAATAACATCACCCACAAACGGTATTGAGACAGGAAGCTTCACCTTCATTGAACTGAACACAACTGTAGGCGGACTGTCATCATCCTTAGGCGGATCATAACCGATTATCCATTCTCTTCCTAAAATGATCATAGTATCTCCGGGTGCATACAGCTCCCCCGAAACCATATCTTTGATAACGACAGCATCATCTGGTTTAAAATCGATAGAAAACTCATTCTCATGACCCATATATTCAAACATAAAGGAGGAATCATTGACAGGAGACACCACATCACCATAAGTGAACTTCATCCAGGGAAACACCATAAATATAAGAAGCATAGACACTACCATAGGTTTCAGGACCATGGTCAGCTGCTGATGGTTCATCTTCATGCTTTTCTCCCACAGCTTGGACATCTCTTTCTCATTATTTTTCTTTCTTGCCTTCTTTATCTCTTCCTGTATCTTCTTCATCTCTTTCTTCACATGCTTGAGCTTGTCCTGGTTTACCAGTATCTTATTGGCTATGACAAATACAAGTGAGAGAAAAAATGAGATTATAGCCACAGCATAGACAGGATCAAGACTCAACAAAGGATAGAATACAAGATTTCCGATAGATACTATTATGCCTACCATAATTATCAGCTCTTACCCATATATTTTCTCAATGAAGGATACATATCTTCTGCATGCTGCGTAGATATCTGCTCATACAGCTGGTAAATTATCATGACTGCAAGAAGGATACCTGTACCTCCTGCAAGAGCACCTGTGAAATCAGCAAAAGCTGCCAAAAGCCCGACAAAAGCACCACCAAGGACAGCAAGTCCTGGTATATACCTGTCAAGAACTCTTTCCACAACTCTTATATCTCTCCTAAAGCCGGGTATCTGCATACCGCTGTTCTGTATCTGCTTTGCTACAGCACGAGAATCCATATTAGCGCTGTGCATCCAGAATATGGAAAATACCACACTTGCTCCCACAAAAAAGCCTGTGTAGATGATAACTCTTAAGACTTCATCAAATATTATATTAAAAGTCAGGAGATTCCATATAAAATTCGATGGAGGATTCAGGTAATGTACAAGACCTGTAAGAGGTACCCCGTCCGGGCTGAAAGTCCCAAGAATTGGAAAGCCCCTTGATGCCAGAAGCTGCCCCCATACCTTAAAGTTAATAAGTAAAGCAGCAGCCAGTATAACAGGTATGACTGATGTATATATGAATTTCAAAGGCCATTTCCTGCCAAAACCTCTTATAGACCCAAAGGCGAGAGGTATCTCTACCCGCATAGCCTGCGCATAGACAACAAGGCCGAAAATGAACAGCGTCGTAGCCACAGGGATAAGCGACATAAAATCAGGCATGCCTGAAAGAATAGATGAAATAAAATGCGGTATCACACCAGACGGTGTGCCGGCAGTACCTAAAGGATTGAACAGCCTGATAAATATCTGCTTGCTGACGCCTGCCGCAATGAAAAGCGAGACACCGGAACCGAAACCCCACTTGGTTATAACTTCATCAAGGAACACAATTATTATACCTCCAAGAGCAATCTGGAATATAACAAGACCGACAGTCAAAGGCAGAAAATTCATAGGCTGTATGGCTCCCATAAGAGTATACGCCGCAGCCTCTACAAAGCATAACACATAAGTAAGTATCTTCTGAGTGCCCTGAAACATCACTTTTCCATGATGTGTAGACATATCCCAGTTAATTATGCCAGAACCTGTCAATAACTGAAGAAAAATACTCGAGGTCACAATAGGCCCGATACCAAGAGTTATTAAAGAACCAAAACTTGCCCCCATTATATCTTCAAGCGCCTGAAACTGCGCAATAGCAACAGACGAAACACCCCATACTGCTATCTCTGAAAGAACATAATAAAACAGAAGTCCTGCAAGTGTCCATTTAAGCTTTTCCTTGAATGTAAGCCTCTTTACCGGCCTTGCGACACCGGGAAGCTTCTGTATCAGAGACTCATAATCCATCAGATTTACACCATTACAAATGTCTGCATAGCACCAGACTGCCTATAAAAAGACAAAAGAGCCAGCCAAAGGCAGATAATCAATACCGACCAATATATTTAGATGCCTATGAAAATATATATATAGGAAAACATAAAAGACACGATGCAGGCATCAATCATTCTTTTACTGTCGCCTTGCCACCGGCAGCCTCAATCTTCTCAACCGCCCTGGCTGAAAATTTCTTTGCTGTGATATTCATCTTAGTGCTTATGCTACCAGCCCCAAGAACTTTGGTAATGCCTGCCATATCAAGATTAATATCAAAAATGTCACCGGATTTCTTTGCTATACCCGCATTAACATACTTTTCTAAAGCCATCTCAAGCCTGGAAAGATTCATAGTATTATCATTGACTATAACCTTAGTCGGCCTTGTAAAACCGGATTTACCGATAGTATCCTTTTTCAGATGAAGAGCTGTCATCTTCTGCTGTCCTTTTTTACCTGAACCGGCCCTACCTCGACCACCACGGCTCCCTGCACCCCTATGTTTCTTTGGAGAGCCCCAAGCATAAGTTCTAGACCCTCTAAGCTTCCTCACTTTCTTAGTCTTGTTGACAACCATGTAAATCACTGAAAACCTCATATATGATTATATTATATTATATCATCTTTGCAATAAGATCATTTATCTTATCCCCTCGGGATCCTAAAGCACCTTTCTGGGTAAATGCCTTTTTTATACCGCCCCTCTCATACCCTTTGGCAGGAGGTGACAGCCTAAATACCGGCTTTATACCTGAATCCTTTATCATGCCTTCTTTAAGCTTCTTCAAGACAGAAGATACTTCTTTACCTTCAACAACTGTCTTTGAATTTATCTTGCCTCTCTTTGAGACAAGTGTCTTCAGCATATCATCAGATATATGACCCCAAGTGACATAGTCCTTAGTCTTCTGGAGAACACCTTTAGTATACTCATTATCAGGAAGTATGACGCAATGATTAGGCTTCCTGAGCCTGATAGACTCAAGAGCATGCCTAATACCACTATTGACACCGACAGTTCCTCTTATCCTTATAACAGCGAATTGTTTAGACATATCAATCATCAACTCTTAACTTTATCTTTAGTCTTGGCCTTATCTTCAACCTTAACCTTATCAGCTTTAGCCTTATCTTCAACCTTGGCCTTATCTTCAACCTTAACCTTATCAGCTTTAGCCTTATCTTCAACCTTAACCTTATCAGCTTTAGCCTTATCTTCAACCTTGACCTTATCTTCAGTCTTGACCTTATCTTCAGCCTTAGCCTTATCTTCAGCCTTGACCTTATCTTCAGCCTTAGCCTTATCTTCAGTCTTAGCCTTATCAACAGCCTTAATATTTACAGATCCTTCTATCATACCTGTAGACTTCTTAGCATCCTTAGAGACTCTCACATTGTTGAGCTTCTTAAGAGCGCCGTATATTGCCTTGACAAAGTTTAACCTTGTCTTTGTCTGGCCTCTGCTCTTGCCCCATACATCAGTTATGCCTGCAAGAGACATGATAGTCTTTGCTTCCTTAGCTACGCAAAGCCCGATACCTTTCGGTGCCGGCATAAGTGTGACATGTACAGAACCGCATTTAGCCTCAGTCCTGAAAGGTATGGAATGATGTGACATGCACTGGCATTCCCATGAACCGCATCCTCTTCGGATAGGTATAACATTAATCTTTGCCTTTTTGACTGCATTGGCGATAGTTGATGGCACATCCTTGCTTGTCGCATAGCCTATACCCAATATACCGTTGCCATTACCAACAGCCACAAGAGCATGGATAGAACGCCTTCTTCCTGATTTATGCATCCTGTTTGTAAACCTTATAGGAGTCCTTCTTATACTGCCTCCTTTCCCTGGATTGCCGCCAATCTGTATGACTTCATCCCTTATATCAGGCACTAGAAAATCAATAATTTCAGGCTCCCTTATGACAAAGCCTTTGTCAAATATCTCATCCATTGTCTTTATCTCGCCATTCATCACTTTTCTTCCAAGCTCTGTCTTTGGCACCCATGTTTCTTTGACATCCTTTTTTTCGGAATTCCTTGACCTATAATTACCATTCATAACAATCACATATTAACTCATTTGCTTTTGGTCTTGACCTCTTTTTTCTTTGAAGGCTTCGGCTTTGGCGCATCTATACTTTTGGTCTTGACCTCTTTTTTCTTTGAAGGCTTCGGCTTTGGCGCATCTATGCTAATCTTGCCTTCAAGTATATTCTTTTTGAATACCTCAAAATCCTTGCCAACTGTTGTCTTCATGTAACTATCTATATGTACACCGGATATCCTTTCATCAGATGGGATGCTGCCATCGGAATGAGGTATATCAAGACCGCCATCCACCGCACCTTTCAGCACAGCGAAGACTTTTGCCCCTTTAGTCGGAGTCAAAAGGCCTATATCAAGTATTGCTTTGTCTATCTTCTTTGATTTAGCTATCTTTGCAAGCATAAGCCCTGTAAGATACGCACTAGGTATGCTGCTCATAGAATTTTTCCATCCTGAACCAGCCAGAAATGAAGAATCTACTGCCGCTACAGTCTTGTCTTCCCCATGGTCAGACTCAACAATCTGGACAATTGTCTTCCTGTTTGTCCTCCTGACTACCATACGGGGCGTGCCCGACATCAAAAGATTAAGACGCTTCTTATAATTAGTCTTGCCTTCACGCCTTCTCCTAAAATGTAAAAGATGTTTTGATTGCATCAGATTCACCATAATTTTTAAATATATCATTCCCTAAGCTTCTTTATATAAAGGTTAAGATGGGTCTTATTCCTGAAAAAACCGCTTGATGAAAGACGATATAGTTTTGTGTATTCTTCCGGCTTTATGAAATTTTTCATTTTCATCTTCAGCAGATCTGCTCTCAAAGCTCTTATTTTTTTCATCCATTCAGCCTTATGAGGTGTACGTGTCTTTGAAGTACCTTTCCTTGAACCAGGACCGCATCTCTGTGATTTCTTCTTCTGGAGCAAAATAGTTCTGGCACGCACCCTGCTCTGACCCCTGATACGCACAATCTTTATTATATCCTTACCGATAAGAGTTCTCATATCATGGCGTGTAATAGCAGAGCTTATCTCCTCAGCATTATAAGGGCTGACCCAGACCCTGTCTTTCCCGACACAGGTCATTCTCGCAACCAATTCTTTCTGCTGTCTCGTGTTCATCAAAACCACTTCAATATCAATTGTTAGTAAGCTCAATATCTGAGCCTTCAGATAATATTATTTCATCTGTAAATTCAGTGTTGCACAGAGGACACTCGAAAAAGCTTATATTCTTATCCTTTTTCTTATTGCCGATAGTCCCGCACTTTGGACATTTCGTATGTCCTGCATGTAGGAATGTTATCAATGTCAATACAATCACCATAAATATATCATATACATATTATTTCTTTGTTTTGCTTTTGTCTTCAGTTTTCGCCTTTTTTGCGCCGGCCTTCTTATCAACAGGAACATCCTCCTTCGTTACATCCTGTTTCTTGGCAGCCGCCTTAACACTCTTCTTCCTTGATGCATCACTTATTGCTTTCAGAGTATGAACGCCTGGATTCAGCACCCGTACTTTCTGCTTCTCAGCATGCTTTATGATATCTATCCTTTTTTTTAGGCCTACAGATGCACTTATCCTTGCAGCCTCCGTGTCCTTGTCAACCGAATCAATATCAGATACTTTATAAATCATCACTTCTTTCCTGCCTGAAGCATGCAACCCTCTGACAATAGCCGGAGATCCATAACTTGGAGACGGATTTGATCCTTTTTTACGAACTCTGTACTTATTATGCCTTCCTTTTCTTGCTCTCCAGGCAGTCCCTAGCTTGATATGCTTATTAGCATCCTGCCTGACAAATGACGGCTTTTTCAGCTTCATCTTCTTTCTCAACTCAAGCAGTTTCTTAATCATAAAAACACCATATTCAATATTCACTCTTTATCAACAAGATATATTCCGTCCTGGAAAACTCTCCTGTCCTTGCCTTTTACCTTACAGGCACGCTCTATATTAGCTGCTGTCTGGCCCACATCTTCCTTGCTTATACCGGAAACGACAACATCATCTTTTTTTACTTCAACTTTTGTGTTTCCTATAATATCTGCAGACATTATGCCTCTTCCTCCAAGGAAATTCTTTATCTCTACATTGCTGCCGGATACAGACACAGTCACAGGAAAATGCGTATAAACAATCTTGAGCTTATAGACAAATCCGTCCTTGACACCTTTTGACATATTGCTGATATGAGATATCCATGTACCTACAACAGCACGATCCTTATTCCTTTTGGAATCAGTCTTCACTGTCACAACATCGGAAGCGATATTTATATTGGCATGAGGATGGATAAAAGCCCTGTCTATCCTGCCTTTCTCTCCGGATATGGTTATAGAGCTGTCTTCACCTTTCTCTATTGACACTCCTTCAGGGATTGAAAATTTCTGCTCATACACCATAAATCATACACCGGATAATATAATATCTAAATTCTCCACATCATGCACATCAATAAACATATGCAATAAGTGTTCCTCCAATTTTTCCCTTAACCTCATTATGTGATTTGATACCCTGCGACGTGGACACTATCATAACACCCATATTGCTTGCAGGAAGATACCTCTTCTCAAATCTCATATAATCCTCTTTCTTAACAGAATGCCTCGGACTTATAGGTTTGCAGTCATTGATCATGCCGTTAAGCTCAATCTCGATTATGCCTGCTTTCTTGTCATCTATGACTTTGTATCCTGCTATATAACCGTTTTTCTTAAATATCTCAACAATGCTCTTTATCATGGAAGATGCATGGTTTATCCTGCATGTCTTCTTCCCTACACGTTCTGCATTCCTGAGCACTGTCATAATGTCTGCAATAATGTTATGCATCATATCAATATCACCATTTTACTATTAAAATCATCAATCATATTTCTTGAAACCCAGATTGCTCGCAACTTCACGGAAGCACTGGTGGCAGTAATTAAGATTGTACACACTTATAATACCTTTGCCTTTCTTGCCGCATCTCCTACATTTCTGCAGAGACAGGCCGGATTTCCTGTCCTTTGGCTTGTTATGCTTCTTGAATTTCTCTGCCTTAGTCTTGTTAGACTTATTTTCAAGCTGCTTCAAAAGTTTTTTGTAATCGCCCATACAATATCACATAAACCATAATACTTTAAATATCCAAAAACGGCTCAGACAATCTCCAGGCCGAACTTATTTTTTATGAACTCTATTGATTCATCCCCTGATATCCTGTGAGACATAGGTATCTTTCTCTTCTGAATCTTACGCCTCTTTATCCTGAAACCGGATCTTTCAAGAGTAACGCTTATGTTGAATCCCATAATACCTATAGACGGATCGTATTTCACGCCCGGTATCTCAAGATATTCTTCAAAACCGAAATTGAAATTACCTTCCCTGTCAAAGCTTGATTTCTTGATAGTATTGCCCTTGGCCAGGAAAAGTTTCTTGAGGAAATCCAAAGACTTGGGTCCTCTCATAGTCACCTTAACGCCTATGACTCTTCCCCTGCCTATCTTAAATGTCTTCGCTTTCCTTGATGCCAGTGTCTTCACAGGTTTGCATTCAGTAAGACGCTCGGCAAGAATCATCGCGCTGTCAAGGCGGTCAACATTCTTTCCAAGGCCTATATTAAGCACAACCTTTGAAACCTTGATATCTTTCATAAGAGTCATAATAATCACAAATCAAAAACATATATAATTTCATTCTATCTTTATCAACGGCTTGTCTTTTCCTATGACAAACACATAGTCTTTAAGTGTTCTAAGTATTGTTCCCTCTATATCTATCAACACCATATTAGGATCAGAACTCTTCACAATCTCTATCTCTTTTATCTTGCCGACAGTGCCCACATGCTTTCCGCCTGTGACCATGACAATGCTCCCTGCGCTTAAAGGCAGGTGCGACTTGATTTCCTGTTCAGGAACAGATATCTGGACAGTATCACCCACACTGTAAACTGTTTTTTTGGCGTCAGCCAGAAACGTCCTGCCATCGTGCAGACCGTACTGTATTTTCCCGCCGGAGATATGCTTTTTAACTATAATTTTTCCAAGCTTGAAAGATGAATTCTTATCCTCAATCTCCAAAGGCACAAGCTTTCCGTTCTTAAGCACTATCCTATAGTTCTTGCTTATCTTTGGAAATGAAATAGTATCCATGAAACCCACAGGAGTCTTGTAATCTTTAGCAGTCTTGCCATCCACAATCATAAGGCCTTTATTAAGTATTATCTTTGCCTCAGACAAAGTCTTCGCGAAGCCGAACATATCTCTGAGAAGAATACCCAGAGGGATGCACCTGTCCTTACCATGGGCACCTGCCTTAGGTGATATAGTAAATTTTAACACTTTTTTGGCTATATGATAGTTCTTTGATGCCTGTAATCTTTTCAAATGCATTATCAATCACTCATCCATCTATATTATTATTTTTTGCTCTTAGCAGCGCCTGCCTTTTTCACAGCAGCGCTTGCCGGCTTCTTTGCAGCAGGTGTCTTCTTGCCGGATGCACCCGTACTGGCCTTTACCGTCTTTTCAGCTGTCTTTTTAATGACAGTCTTTTTAACATCTTTCTCTGCAACCTTCTTGACCGCAGCTTTTGGCTTTTCCTTATCTTTAGGTTCCGCATCCTTCACTGCAGCCTTGACCTTTGTCACATCTTCAGCCTTCTTGACTTTTCCTGTCTTTCCGGCCTTCGTCACCTTAGCAGTCCTGACGGAATCTCCGCCGCCGAGACGCTTGGGATCATCAAGGTTCATCGATAATATCTGAACATTTGACGGATGTAATGGCACCTGAATTTCTGTACCGTCTGTTTTTTTCCGTACAATGCCTTTAATATGAAGTGTTCCTTCCTTTATTATTACCTTTATGACTTCACCTGTAGACCCTTTGAAAGAGCCTCTCTTGACTACAGCTTCATCCCCAAGCCGTACAGGTACAGATGATTTCCCTACTTTTTTTCTGAGCGTATCTGAAAGGTTTGCTGACAGGAATTTTCTTTTAACATGAAGAGGCGCATTATAGCCATACTTTCTCTGTTTTGCAGTTTCCTTTGAACTTTTCCAGTTGCTTGACCATTCAGTATTCATCTTAAGCCACCATCAGATAATTGTTGAGGCAATCTTGCCTATCATAGGAAATCTCTCAACGACTTCCTTTGCTATCATTCCTTTTATCAGCTTGCCCCTGGGTTCCATATTGTCCTGTATAAGCACAGCCGTATTTTCAGGAAACTTTATCCTGACACCGTTCGCACGCAAAAACTCTTTCTTCTGCGTTACCACAACAGCTTTGACAATTTCATGCTTTATCTTCTGGTCGCCGGACTTTACAGCACATATGACCACTCCGCCAACACCTGCTGAAGGATGCCTTTTCCTTATCCCTTTAAATCCTCTGACAGCTATAACTTCAAGCTTCTTTGCACCTGTATTATCTATACACCTGATTATAGATCCTGTCTGTATGCCTTTTGAAGGATTGACGCTTATAGCTTTCATAAATATCTACCGACTAAATATTAAAGTTTTTCAATTATGACAAACTTCTTTGTCTTGCTTACAGGCCTGCATTCACCGATACGCACTATATCTCCTTTCTTAAGATGAAAGCATGGCGGCTTATGCACAACAAGTTTTGTCTTTCTCCTTTCATAACGTTCAAATTTTGGGACAAAAAATGTATAGTTCCACTCCACCACAACAGACCTGTCCATATTAACTGAAGCAACAGTGCCCTTGAATATCTTTCCCCTAACCTTTAAAGAGCCATGGAACGGGCATGCATCATCAGAGCATACCTCTTTAGGAATAGTCTTTGTAGGGATTCCAATGTTATTTGCAGTCTTTTCTGCCATCATATCAACCATTTGTAACTTGA
Source organism: Candidatus Aenigmatarchaeota archaeon (assembly GCA_023134675.1). Lineage (GTDB taxonomy): Archaea > EX4484-52 > EX4484-52 > EX4484-52 > GLR71 > GLR71. The sequence continues at coordinate 16,049 of JAGLUQ010000003.1, forward strand.
TTTTGTAATCATGCAATTTTCCATTTTCCTGGAAGTTTTTTTCTTATGCGATCTTCAGGACGTCCGGACATCATCCTACCCTCAACACGCACAACCTCTCCCGAGGGAATGCTTATGTCAAGTGTTATCCTATCCTTTGCGAACCAGACGCTCTTGTCGCCAGATACCATAAGTATCATGTTTTTTGTCTCATCCTCTATCATGCCTCTGACGACACCGCATCCATGATCCTTGTTTTCAGCAACCTCTGCCTCAAGACCAATCAGCTCATGTCTCACCAGATTATGCGGAGTTATCATGAAAAACATCCTATGAAACTATTATGGAACCCTCATTGAAACCATG
>JAGLUQ010000030.1 GCA_023134675.1 Candidatus Aenigmatarchaeota archaeon
ACTCTTTCTTCAATAGCTCATCATCACTTACTTTCTTTATCTGCCTGACAACCACATCATTTCCAGACTTGAGCATATCATAAGCTTCATCATGCTTCTTCTCAAGAACAGTTGCAAGCTTTTCATCGACCAGTATCTTTTTGCCCGTAACAGAACGGCTCAATACTTTCAGCCTTATGTCACCGTTCACTTTCTGCTCAAGTGTCTCTTTCCAGAACACATTGGCAAAAAAAGCACTGGCAATAGCATCTCTTAAAAGCCCTTCCGCCACACCGATACGAAGGTCGCCAATCACTGTACGCGCAATATACCTTGCCTCAAGAGGATTCGAGACAGAGCTCAAAAGATCAGAAACAAGATTAAGCTTCTTGTCCTGCGACTTCATCCCTTCCATCCCTGCTATCTTTCGCAGGTCATCAAAGACTTTCTGCACAGTCAGTTTCGGTTTTCCACCTTTTTTCTGCTTAACATTTTTCATAGCAAACAATTTTGACTGACCTTTTTTTAAATTTTTTAAAAAATATTTCTCTGTTACAAGACCAAGATCTCCAAGTTTTTTCCATTCATTCTCAATTTCATCAATCTTTTTAACATCAATTTTCCTTATTCCTTTAGTCAACTTACCTTCATAAGCTCTTGCCAACCCCTTGACCATAAGACCTGAGGACATGCCAAGCTCCTGCGACGACCATCCAGGATACACTCTGCCTGTTATAAGAAGCACAACTATCTCAAGCTCATCTTTATCCACAGTCTCTAAAAAACGCGCAACAATATCAGTCTTCTCAAGCTTGAGTGTCGTTGACTCCAGCTTACTGTAGACATCAGCCAATCGCTTGTACTCCATGCATAGAAATTATGCTCACAAGAATAAAAAGTTAAGGTCAATAAAAAAGAATAAAAAATATGTATGCCTGCCACATACCCATTTATACCACATCTATCTTTTAATCTCTACATACCTACTTCAAACAGTTTTGGCACAATCTCAACATTCTTCGCCTTGATAAGCGCATACGAATACGATTCCATACCGACAAGGCCCAAAGGAACCTTATTTTTTATCTTTATCACTGCACATGCATCAAGACCGATATCTCCATACATAAACTCCACCCCCATGGATTAGGTACAGACATTCCTGTCATTTGCAGGGATAAGAAAAATAGTTGATAGCGGACGCTGAAATCCTAATAAGCCCTATTGTTCCCACCCCGGAAAAAGACAACTGTATCTGTTCCCAAAAAATAACTTATCAAAAAAGATATATATAGATATAAATTCGGCTTTATTATGGTTTTCGGTTATAGAAAGAATAAAGGTGCGCCCAAAATAGGAAAAGCAGGACGCACCGTGGGGGGGAGATATATACTAAAAAACTTATATACCCTCAATAGACGCACTTTATGCCAAGTTCCTGCTGAATCTGTTTGACTGGCTGCTCCTGCGAACCCTTTCTCATCTCTCTCGGGCCAAGGATATACTCTGACTCAACACCTGTAATTATTGTTATCACACGAAGCTTGCCATGCATACTCTCATCAACTCTTGCGCCCCATATTGTAGGTGCATCAGGGTCAAGATGCTTTGAGACAAACTCGCCGACATCACCGATCTCGCTAAGCTTCATGTCAGGGCCGCCGCATATATGTATAAGCGCTCCTGTAGCACCCTGATAATCTACATCCAACAAAGGATTTGACATAGCCTCTTCAACTGCTTCTCTTGCCCTTGCCGCAGAACTGCTTTCACCCACACCGATGACTGCTACACCGCCGTTGTTCATCACAGACTTAACATCCGCATAGTCAAGGTTCACTATAGAAGGTGTTGAGATTGTTTCTGTTATTCCTTTTATCATTGTGACTATTATCTCATCAGCGACAGCGAATGCCTGCTGTAGTGGCATCTCTCCTGCGACCTCAAGAAGCTTGTCGTTCTCAATCACAATAACAGTATCGCATACTTTTCTCAACTCCATAAGACCCTGCTCTGCCTTCGGTATCCTTCCGCCTTCTATCTTAAAAGGCATCGTGACGACACCAATAACTATTGAGCCGCATTTCTTTGCAGTCTTCGCAATGATAGGAGCGCATCCGGTCCCGGTACCGCCGCCCATTCCTCCGACAATGAATACAAGATCGCTGGATGATACAACAGTCTTAAGATCATTTACAGATTCCTCTGCCGCCTGCTTTCCGACATTAGGATATCCTCCTGCACCAAGACCTCTGGTGACATCCCTTCCTATAAGTATCTTCTTATCAGCCTTGACAGACAAGAGATGCTGCTTGTCCGTATTTACAGAAACAGTATCTGCACCCTCAATGCCCATATCATGCAGCCTGCTTATCGCATTGTTTCCCATGCCGCCTGCACCTATGACCGTAATCTTCGCATCTTTAACATCAACAAAATCCAGTTCATCATTCTGAACAGCAGGTGCATCCTGCGCTATGCCGGCCATGCCGGCGCCCGTTCGTACATCATCTATTATTTGCTTCATATTAGATTCCCCCAACAAAAATATATATATATACTTCAATAAACACATCAGATTATATATATCATACAATCAAAATGTATATTTATTCTGGTATATAACTTATTCTATTGAGATTTTGCCCAAATTATCTCAGCACAATATACTAAACAGTAGCTCATGAAGAAATTGCCCATTTGTTATTTGAATGCCCAATTCAAATATAATACTTTCAATCGAAGACAAACGCCCAATTTGTCACACGATTCATAACTTCTATTTTTCTATATCTACTATATATAGTTTACCATTGTAGAGAATATATATTAAATATTATATATAAAAAACATGAAAAAAAATACATCTATTGATAACGATTTATTAAAAAAAGATAAAATCTTACCTTTGTTTCTTATGGAAAAACTACAAATATAACAATCAAACCTTCGTTTCTTATGGAAATAATCAATGCAAAACATATAAAAGTTACAGGCATATATATCTTGTGAAGTGAAAAAGATGGCAGAAAGGATAGACAAGGTTTCGGGAATTGCCCGGCTTGAACTCACAGCAGAGGAAAAGAAAAAGTTTGAGAAAGATCTTGACGACATACTGAACAGCTTCAGAAAGCTTTCAAAGATTGACACAGCAAAGACAGAACCCACTTTCCAGCCGGTTGAAGTAAAAAATGTGATGAGAAAAGACATTGTTGAAGAGAGCCTCAGCCGGAAAGAAGCCCTGGCCAATGCAAAGAACAAGGAAGAGAACTGCTTCAGAGGACCAAGAGCAATATGATATTATAGGTAATGATCTTATGGACTATTCAAATCTTTCAGTATCGGACTTCATAAAAGAATCAAAGAAAGGCAATATTGACATTGATGATTTCCACTCAGTATTCTTCAAGAAAGCAGAAGAGATACAAAAAAGATACAACCACTTTATCACAATATCAAAAAAGGAAGCCAAAGACAGTATCACAAAACTCGACAGGAAATCAACACTGGCAGGCCTTCCTATATCAGTAAAAGACAATATCTGCACAAGAGGCATCCAGTCAACAGCAGGCTCGAAAATTCTTGAAAACTACATCCCTCCTTTCGACGCAACCTCTGTTTCTCATGGAAAAGAAGCAGGAGGAATAATAGTAGGAAAGACTGTGCAGGACGAGTTCGGCTTCGGCACATTCTCAACAAACTCAGCGTTCGGAATCCCAAAAAACCCGATTGACCCGGAAAGAAGCTGTGGAGGATCATCAGGAGGAGCCGGAGGTTTCACAAGAGCAATTGATATGCCGCACATAGCATTGGGAGAATCCACTGGTGGCTCTATTTCCTGTCCGGCATCATTCTGCGGCGTCGTAGGTCTTACACCGACTTACGGCAGGGTATCAAGATACGGTCTCATAGACTACGCCAACTCGCTTGACAAGATAGGCCCTATGGCAAAGACTGTCAAAGACTCAGCACTCATGCTTTCAATAATATCAGGAAACGACCCTCTTGACCAGACAAGCATACAGCAAAAGGCAGAAGATTTCACCAGATACTGCGGCAAAGACATAAAAGGCATGAAAATAGGAATCCCTAAAGAATATTTCAAAGGCATTGACAAGGATGTGGAAAAGACTGTCAGGTCAGCCATATCAAAGCTTGAGGAACTGGGAGCAAAAACAGTTGACATATCTCTGCCTACAACAGATTATGCAATACCCTCATACTATATAATAGCGACTGTCGAGGCATCCACAAACCTGGCAAAATATTGTGGCATGAGATACGGTGCGCAGGATGAAATTAAAGGATACTTCAACGAATATTTCTCAGGCATCCGCGGAAAATATCTGGGCGAAGAAGCCAAGCGAAGAATCATCCTCGGCACATATGCAAGGATGGCAGGATACAGGGACCAGTACTACCTCAAAGCACTCAAGGTCAGGACACTGATAATAGAAGACTTCAGAAAAGCTTTCAGGAAAGTTGACGTCCTTGCAGCACCTACCATGCCTATTATCGCACCGAAGTTCACAGATATTGAAAAGCTCACGCCCGTGGAAAACTACGCAATGGACAACCTTACTGTCGGCCCCAACCTTGCAGGCATACCTATGATTTCTGTACCTTGTGGAACTTCACAAAATATGCCGATAGGGCTTCATCTTCTGGGCGACCATCTCAAAGAAGGAAACATCATCCAAACAGCCGACGCATTTGAGAGGATGTGAAACTGTTAAACAATATATACTGGACACACACAATTATTATCTGGTTGATATGGTATCTGGCAGTGATAGTTCTTCAGGCATATTCTCAGGATTTTTCGGGAAAAAAGACAGCAAGCCTAAAAAGGCAGAGCCAGAAAAGGAAAAAATAAAAAAGCCGGAAACGAAAAAAGCGAAAGCTCCGGAAAAAAAAGAGAAGAAAAAAGAAGCTGAAAAAAAGGCAGTCAAAAAGCCGGAAACGAAAAAAGAGAACAAAGTCGAAAAGAAACCAGATAATAAGGCTGAGAAAAAGACAGAAGAAATAAAAAAGGAAGACACAGCCGAAAAGAAAGCAGAAGAGCAAAAGCCTCCTGAGAAAATTGATGAAAAGCCAAAAGAAGAAGAGAAAAAGAAGACGGATCCTGCACAAGATAATAGCAAAAGTCCTGCAGACCGTATGCCGGCATTCAGGACAGGAAAAGAAGATGTTATAAAACAGGAGCCAAAGACAGAGAAAGATAAAAGCATCAAAAAGGCAGGAAAAGAAAAGACATCTGAAAAGATAGATGATGACAAAGATAAAAAAGAACAAGATAAACCAGTAAAGAAGACAAAGGAAGGAAATGTACTTCTTGAATACGAAATAAATTCAGATAATGTTAAAGCAAAAGTGACAGTTCTTGAAAAGCCTGATGAATATATCCCGATATATTCTGTAGAACAGCCTGTCCTCCACAAAGCCACTCACGCTGTCCTGGATCATGTGAGAGAACAGGTCATATCAATGGTCCAGCTGTCCACATCAGAGTTCATAGACCCTAAAGCCTACAATAACGTGAAGAAAAGGTTTATGGAAAAGGCGATGGATCTCTTAGATGAGCTTCTTCCGGAATCTAATGAAAAAGACAAGAAGGTCCTTGTCGGGATTCTCATACATGAGATGATAGGTCTTGGAGATATAGAGATATTGCTCAACGACGACTATCTTGAAGAGATTGTCATCAACAACTGCGAAGAGCCTGTCTGGGTATACCACAAGAAATTTGGCTGGCTGAAGACAACACTCACATACAAAAGCGAAGAGGCTATATACAACAACATGGCAGCCATAGGCAGGAAAGTAGGCAGGCAGATAACAAACATCCACCCGCTGATGGACGCACACCTTTCAACAGGAGACAGGGTGAACGCAACTCTGTTTCCCATATCCACAAAAGGCAACACAATAACAATAAGAAGATTCTCAAGATCGCCCTGGACAATAATAAACATGATAGATCCGAAAGTCAAGACAATGTCAACAGAGATTGCAGCAATCCTATGGCTCGCCATACAGTATGAGCTTAACATACTTGTCGTCGGAGGGACAGCATCAGGAAAGACATCACTTCTCAATGCCATTATACCTTTCATGCCGCCAAACCAAAGAATCATTTCCATAGAAGATACAAGAGAGATCCAGCTGCCAAAATACCTTCACTGGATACCTTTCTCTGCAAGAGAACCTAACCCGGAAGGCCAGGGTGGAGTCAGCATGCTTGACCTTCTCGCCAACTCACTTCGTATGCGTCCGGACAGGATAATTGTAGGAGAAATAAGAAGAGCAAAAGAAGCAGAAGTCATGTTTGAGGCGATAAGGACAGGGCATTCAGCATATGCGACATTCCATTCAGACACGGCCGAGCAGGCATACAAAAGGCTTACCAACCCACCTATAGCACTGCCTGAACCGCTCATAAGCGCGCTCCACCTAATGCTAGTCCAATACAGGCACAGAAGAAAAGGCATAAGAAGAAGCCTGGAGCTTGCAGAGCTGATACCTCTTGAAAACATGTCCAACAAAGTGAATGTGATATACAAATGGAACGCAAGAGATGACACATTTGAGAAGATAGGGCGATATATAAGGGTCTTGAACGAGATACACCTTTTCACAGGCATGAACGAGATAGAGATAGAAGAAAACCTGAAAGACAAGCAGACAGTTCTTCAATGGATGCTGGACAAGAAGATTAAGACAGTAAATGCTGTAGGCAAAGTGTTTGCAGAATACTACAAGGATGAAAAGAAGATAATAGATATAGCGAAAAGCAACAAAGACCCGGATAATCTCCTGGGTCCAGAGCTTATGAAAGAAATAGAGCAGGGAAATTAAAAATAAAAGTGCCCGGGTCTTACTAGATGGACAAAAAGAAGATAAAGATTGAGCCTCCAAAGAGATTCTTAGGTTTTGCCGAAAAGCTTGCACCTTTCTTTCCCGACATAGAAACCTTTCTTTCACAGTCAGGAAAAAATATAGAACTAAAAGACCATATAGCCCTATCGCTCTATAAATCTGCTAAAATATCAGCTATGATGAGTGTTATGTTCATACTTCTCGCAGTCTTCCTCAAAAACATCCAATTCATTCCAATGGGCGCGATAATAGTGCCCATACTTTTCATATTCAGCTTTTACTCCAACTTATACGCACCAAAAGCGCAGACACTCAAGGATTCAAGAAAGATAGACGCGGAACTGCCTTACGCACTCAGGCACTTGCTCATAGAAATCAAAGCAGGTATACCTATTTATCAGGGTCTTGTCACGATATCTGAAAACTACGGAAAAGTATCAAAAGACATAAAAGATATGCTCAAGGAAATAAACGGCGGAAAATCAGAGATAGACGCACTTGAGAAAAATATAATAAATAATCCGTCTTTCACATACAGGAAATCATTCTGGCAAATACTCAACTCGCTCAAGACAGGCACAGCACTTGAGAAAACACTCCAGTCAACAGTAGACAACATCACAAAAGATCAGATACTCTCCATAAAAAGATATGGTCAGGAGCTGAACCCATATACGCTCATGTACATGATGATAGGAGTAATAGTCCCTTCGCTTGGCATAACATTTATCATGCTTATATCAAGCTTTACAGGCATGATAATAGGAAAGTCAACCTTCTACGCACTGCTTGTAGGACTTGCCCTTTTCCAGATAATGTTCCTGAATATTGTCAAGACCAAAAGACCTTTGGTGAAGCTATGATGAAAAAAATGAGACATGAAAAGAAAAAAGAGAACAAGAGTAGCGCAAGCACCAAGCCGAAAAGAGATTACGGAAAAATCATATATGGAAACCTGCCGGAAAAGTACAGGACAAAGCTTGAAAAAGAAGCCATATATGCAGGCTTTGACGGCCCAATATACAAGTATGCTACTGACATCATGAGACTAACATGCCTTTTAATACTGACAATCCTTGTAATCATATATTTATTTCTAGGACTTAGCACACCAATAATATTGGTGATGCTATTGTTTACAGGCGCAGCCTCATTCATAATGCCTTACATAATATTCACAGTGACAGCAGAAAAAAGGACAAAGGAGATAGAAAAATATCTCCCTGACCTTCTGATGCTCACAGCATCAAACATAAAATCCGGACTGACCATAGACAAAGCGCTCTTGTTTTCTGCAAGGAAAGAATTCGGCGCATTGGCTACAGAGGTCATGAAAACATCTTTCAAGATATATGGAGGAATAACAATAAAAAAAGCATTCAACGAAATGACAGAACGAATAAACTCCGGTCACTTGAAAAGGACAGTTAACCTGCTTCTTGAAGGCATAAAATCCGGAGGAAACACAGCAACACTTCTTGAGGAGAGCGCAACAGACATAGAGACAAGCAAA
>JAGLUQ010000031.1 GCA_023134675.1 Candidatus Aenigmatarchaeota archaeon
CCTAGTGCGAAAAGCGCAGACTCAAACTGTTCTTCTATCTTCTGTATATCTTTGACTATCTTGATTTTCTGAAAGCTCGTGCCTCTGTTATATATGATTATTCCTATGGCTATGCCAAAGACAATGATTATGCTGTGAAACATGTTTGATGCTATAAAGCTTGCCGGGAAGCGCAGCTGCGATGTATCTGTACCTAAGAATGTGACAAGCATCATCAGCCCGACAAAGACAATAAAACCTCCTGCTGAAAGTGCGAAAGGCCATACGGGCAAGATTGATTTGCCGATTTTCATCTTGTTCAGAGGCATAGTATCTGGGTGGTTGGATATGTCTACAACAGTCTTCGTCGAAGGCCTCTTGTTAAGTATACTTTTCATCACAACATACACGATTGTTGGCAGTACCAGGTTATAGCCGAACACAAGATATGTCACAATGTTCGGGAAAGCATCACCTAAGAATATAGATGCGAGAGGAAATATAATCATACCCATTATAGGGAGAAGTATGCCAAGCCCGTGTATGACCATAATCGGCATCTGAAGGTCTCTGCTGTAACGCTTCATCTTCTCGTTAGTGCCTTCAAGTATTGTGTTGACTGACTTGTCAAGCAGATTCTCGCGCCTGACTGGGTTTGTCTCTCTCATAGAAGCTCTTATAAACTCTATTGAATCCATGAATTCGCGGTTGTAGTTTTTCCATTGTAGCACATATTCCATAAGCCCTTCATCGATAGTCTGTATTTCACTGTTCTCTAGGCGCCACAGCATCCTTTTGAAGTCGCGCCCTACTTTTCCTGTCGCGCTTTCTGCTGCAAAACGTACTGCTCCCTCAAGATTTGGTGTGGTCTTCATGTAGACAATCATGTATAGTACTACCATGACAAGCTCTCCTGAGCTTTTTATCCTGATGCTTGTGGCATGGTTATTTGGGTATTTTAATATAGCTAGCGCAGTTATTGGTGCAAGCGCAAACATTGTTACTTTCACAAGCCCCGGTGCTATTGATGGCGGCATTATAAGGCTCAGCACACCGATGCAGATAAAGAATAGCAATGACACCACAGCAAATCCGGCAACACCTTCAGGCGTGACCTTCAGGGCCGTGAACTCTATCGCCTCATTGATCTGATCTCTGTTCTTCTTATCAAGGTCTATCTTGAAGAGTTTTCCTGAATATGCGCACATCTTCTCAAAGAATGTCCCGACTTTTTTCATGTCTGCTTCTTCTTCCTTGTATTCTCTGTAAGCTTTGGATGTTATATCTATATCTGATTTAGTCTTGGATGGGTCTGCTATGCCTTTGTTGTAATACTCAAGAGCTTTCTCTATCTCTGCAAAATGCTCTTTTTTGGCGTCGGATGGGTTGGATGCCATAGAATATACCTTATTTGATTTATCTCTGCTCTGTATATATAGATTAGATTTCGCATTTTCCATAATGCTCGTGCCTCAAAAAAAGCATAAGGCTACAGAAAACTTTATAAAAATCAATTATCTAATATTCTATAGATTTAAATGGAATCCCTGGATGTGCTGTCAAATTGGAATCTGATCGCATTTAGGCATATCTCTATGCATACCATTGCCACATATAAGGTATGCAAAGGAAGAGATTTTTAGGGAATGATTCCATACCCTTTCTAAAACCCTCACGAGGACCCTTTTCTTTTCTTGAATATTTTGGTTTTCAGGCATAGTCATTAGGATGGCAGATATTGTCTATCATACGTTAAGGTATATTATTGCCCCTATGTTCTGGAATGGATGATTATCGGTTTTTAGATAGCTTAAGCTATCTGCCGGACATCCACAGGATAAGTTGGTTTGAATGAAAAAAATTGAAGAGAACGGGGAGACACCGGTAAGTGCAACCTATGCAGAATATGGCATAGCTGATGTCTCAGAGCTGGCCTACGTAATTAGTAAAAGCCATATGGGACGATTACAAGCTCTTCTAAGGATCACACCAGGAAATCCCGGGTTCTTAAAGTCAATAGCTTTAGATATGGCATATGCTAAAGATCCGGAAACTGCAATATACAGTATATGGGACCGGAAACTGCATGAAGGCCTTGACCTGTTGCCGCGTTTTGACAGCTGCAAAGCCACATCTATTCCTGAACTTTATGGTGATGGATTGAAAAAGATGGCGGAAGAGATAATGTCTCTCAGCAGCTACACAGGTACTATAAAACCTGAGATATTAGACAGTGTTGCTCAGGATATATTATCTCCTGCATCGTTGTCAGACTTATGGTTCGCACTTCACGACGAGATATACAACCAGGCGGAAAAGCTTATAGATTCAGTTGCTGCTATGGGACCGGACATGGAATATGCACGCTCGCAGCTATATGTGAGGCGGATGCTTGAAAAAGACGAGGACACTCTGGCCAGGCGTCTTGTAGAGTATTACATAGAAGACCTTGACCTGATGACATCCGGTTACTTATGCAGAAAGCGTGAGATATGTGAGATTGCAGATGAGTTTGATAAATCTTATGGTTCACACTATGATGCCTTCAATGACTTGTCTGGCCTGCTTCAGGAATATAATGCAGCCTTGCGGGTGATGGAATGCGCAGTCTTCGCAAAGTGGATAACTGATGAGCGGAAGATACCTTTGGATAAGTCTGTATGTAATGCATTCATGGAAAAAGAGATCCTGCTTGACTCATCGGAAAAAAAGATAGGCAGTTCCATGAACAGTCTTAAGCAGAAGCTGCCTATAACTTCAGGTATAGTTGTGGATGGCGACACATACACAGATGATGAGATAAACAAGATGTTCCGGCAGTTTGAGAAAGCATACGATCTGCTTGAGGACATGAAAACAGATCTTGCATATCTCAGGGGGGATATGGACACTTGCTGCTGCAGGATCTGCGAGCCATAGGTTTGAAGGCAGGAAAACTGGCGGTTTATGCCCTTTCCTGCTTTTTTTCTTTTTTTAAGTAATTTTTTTACTTCTTTTGCATTTTTTCAATTTCACTTATTTTTATTCCCATTGACTACTTCTGCAACCCTGTCAATAGCACCTGAAACCATACCATTACTCTTTTGTTTGATAACCTTTTCCTTGAAAGCAGGCATCTTGATTTCCTGTTTTATCTGCGCTAAGGCAATCGTCTCATCTTCAGTATTATTTTTTATATATTCTTCCTGCACATAAAGCGGATATAGATAATAAGATCCTGTGATGTCTATATTCGCAAACCTGATCAGATCTTCTTGTGACTTATATTTATCTGACACATCTGCCAGTTCAGCTATAGTATTTTCTTTGTAATGCCTCCAGCCCTTTTCATCAGAAACAATCCCGTCCTCATCCGGAAGAAAAAAATATTTGTTGTCTACATTTTTAATCTTATGTTTATCGGCAAGAATCTCATTGATTTCAGACATCGCAGGCAAAGGATATATTTCAATAGTCTTTCCCTGATTTACAGAATCAATACACATTCCTAAATATGACAGGACCTCTTCAAAGCTTGAAATAAAAGACATATAGTCCTTTTCATCCACAATATCTACATATTTATAAGCGATTTCTTCAGTTATTTTCAGATACGCGCTCAGTAAATCTGGTCTGCTTTCACTCATAATGAAATTTTTAAAGAGATAAAATAATAAATATATCGCAACTGTCTGATACTAATATGTATAGTCCTCAATCTTGTATATCTGCATTATATAGTTAGTCTCCCAGTCTGCGATAAGGTCTGTAAACTCATGCCTTATCTTGAAAAGTATCCTGTTCATGTCTGAAGAATCGTGCGCGATGATGACAAGAAGAAGGTCGACATCCCCGATTATAGAGAATATGTCAATCACATTCCTGTTCTTCTTCAGGCTGTTTATAAATTGTTCCTGCTTCTCTTCAGTAATATTCTTCAATTTTATCCGTGCATGGACGCCTATAGGCATCCCTGTCTTCTCAGTATCTACCTGTATAGTAAACTTAGTGATGACTTCATTAGCGACCATCCTGTCAATCCTTGCCTTTGTGGATGGTATAGATAGCCTGATTTCCCTTGCAATATCCAGAAGCCTTGCCCTACTGTTATCGGAAAGTATGTTCAGTATCTTACGGTCTGTCTCGTCAATCTGGCTTACTTTTTTAGTTTTATGCGCTTTTTCAACTATCATGACTTAAATTATTAAAACAAAACATTAAATATCTTTGCATTTTTTAGGCAAAACGACAGAAATGCTTAAATAGTATAAGTACTATATTAGTATTACTACTATATAATGAATTAGTAGTATATGGGGGTTTATTATTATGGGTGAAAATGAAGAATTAAAGACAATACTGTTTAATGATTCAACTGATATTGATTCAATAATTAATATGTTAAAAAAATTAGATTATGATAGTTATGGTGTTATTGTTGATAAATCTAACAATTATCTGAGTCCGATATTGTTTCAGGGTTTTACTAAAATCTCGACTAAAAACGTTAAAACTAATGAAAAACAGAGTTATAGCTTAAATGCTGATGTATGGGATTCTGCAAAATCTTATATTGATACAAGTTATTTTGAGCATAAATCTGAGATTCGTTTAGCTCCAAAAAAACAATTTTTTGATGGGTCATATCATACTGTACATAATCATTATCTATCTCTAATTGAAGGTGATACTTTATTTATTGGTCCTAAGGCTGATGTAGAAAACATTTTCCAAGAAGAATATGCAAATGCTAAAAAAAGAAGGGATATTATTCCGACTGGTGAAAAATTATGAGTGAAAATGTACAAATAATACCGATTACTGGTTCTGATAGTGTGGATTCTATCATTAATAAATTAAAAAAATCAGATCCTGAAAGCTACGGGGTTATTTTCTATCCTGGAAAAATGTTTAAACCTACTTAGTTTCAAGGTTATTCTTCATTTTGGACTGAAGACGTTTTGTATGACCTTAAAGATGGAGTTTGGGAATCTGGTACCCCTATCAAATTAAGTGATTTTAAATTTGATGATGATTGTTTGATGAGATTAAGTCAAAATTATAATAATTATCATGGTTCTTATGAAGAGAACACGGGTGCACTATGTTTAATTAAAGATACTCTTCTGCTCATAGGTCCGAAGGATCCTATCGAAGCCAGTTATTATAGGCAATGCAGGGTTGTTAAAGAAAATAGGATTTTACAAAATCTGTTTTGAACCTTTTTTAATGGTTCCTTTAAGTGATTTGAAGTGATAGTTGAATCAAATTGGAGATGTAGGTGAAGCAATATGGAAAAAAAAATTATGACTGGCCAGGATGTAGCAAAGATAATGCAAAGATACATAGATGAAATTGAGAAAGACCCCAGCTTTGAGCTGTATGTATCTCTTACACCTGCCATACCTCCTGGTACCGAAGATGTTTTTGATGATATATTCGGAGAGAATGGTAAGTCTGCATATAAATCGTTTATGTCTGATTCAGAGGATCAGAAAGATTTTGGTGGTGAATTGAAGAAACAAATAGATGATGTAAAAAAAGGTTTGGATATTTTATCAGACATACGCGCAAAAGGTCTGGATATCGTGTATATCGGATATTCTACCAACAACTCTCAGCACACACATATTATGTTTTATAAAGATGGTGCAATGATCGAGTTTGGGATGTTTCCAAAGGAATATTCTGAAATTGACCCGATTTTTGAAGATATAAAAAGAGAATATCCTGGGACATATATTGAATCTTAAGAGTGTGATAAAATATGAATGAAAAATTAAAAATAATACGATTTAACAGCCCTTCTGAAATTGATTCAGTCATTGATGAATTAAAAGAGTTTGATAATGAAAGTTATGGTATTATTATTGATCCGTTAAATGATAGATTTCCAACATTGTTTCAGGGTTATTTCGAACTGAAGAAAAAAGGATATATTTATAGATTAACAGATGATGTCTGGGAATCTAAAGAACATAAAAATGATCCTAGATATGATGATAATAATATGATTTCATTATCTCCAAAAAAATATTTTATGGATAAATCATATTCTGAACATCGTAACACATCCTATATAATATATGAAGATTATCTTCTGGTCCTCGGCAATAAAGAAGACATTGAAGCATGTTACGAAAGACAATATACAAAAGTTAAAAAAACAAGGCAGATTCAAAAAAGGTGAAAAATTATGAATGAAAACGAAATGAAAAATGATGGAAAACCTGTCTTGAAACCGGAAAATATTATTTCCTTGATGCAGGAATATCTTCCCGAGATAAAAAAGTACGATGGATTCTATTTATCTGTGATAATAGGACCGAATTATGATAATCTTAAATCTGTGACAAACTGTTATTTGAGAGATATGTATGATAATCAGGAATCCTTTGACAAGCATATAGATAGTCTTAAATCTGCTGTGGTGGATCAAGATCTGGTAAATTACACAAACGAAAATAATATAGATTATGTATTGAGGATGCTCGATGAGATTCCCGAAGATCTAAAGATCTATTATCTTGCTTATAGTGTTGATACAGATATTCAAACATTCTGGTTTAATAAAGAATACCCGACACATGAAACTATTCCTGGTGATGGACCCAACAAGATAGACCCAATATTGGCTAAAATCAAGCAGAATTATCAGCCAATAGCACCTGATATTTAAAAACAATTTACTCCTTCATCATTTTTTTAATCTACTTATATCAGCACAGATGAAAAATTAACCCTTTTGTTACAAGACCAACTATCTAAATTTTTTAATAAAAATAATGTGTGGATATTTATGGCAAAAAAAGTATTGTTAGAATCAGATAAAATCTGGGCTGATGGTATTGCTGAAGGAGAGATAATTCATCTCTGGCAACTATATAATTATGTACCAAATAATTGTAGATTTATGAAATATGATAGTCTCAAGTTAGTGGAATATGCAAAAGAAAATCCAGTAATCTTAGTTATTGATACTCCGTTTAATTTATATTCGCAATGTAAAAACCTTGCTAAATATTGTAAGGGTTTTATCGTGAATGAGATTTTAGATGTTTTTAAAAACGATATGAGCCTTTTAAAATGTGAATCATTTTTGAAAGATAAACCAATTATGTCAGCTTCTGCTTTGGGATTATATCTTGAAGAATTAGAAAACATAAAAGAAAATGATTTAGAACAAAATGAACAGACTGAATGGTATAAAAAATATTATAAAAAACATAATAAAAGCAAAGTAGATTTAATGTCTCCTAAGATACAATTATATCTATCCCATCCTGATTTATTTAATGAATTGGAAAAAAAATATAGTGAAAAATATCCGTTTTGGTTTTTAATTAAAGATGAACAAGATGGTGAAATACATTACATTTTGTATAAAGATGAGTGGAGTTTAAAACACGACTCCTCAAAAATAAAACTTCCAGAAGGAACAATGGTACGACTTGAATGCAAAGATGGCAAAGCAACAGTATATGAATCTGATTAATTCACCCTTTCATCAATCTCTGCCTGTCCTTGACCTTCTGCTTTGTCCAGGCATCCCATCGCTCAAATATCCTCTCTGAGTCAAGAGCACCATACTGCTCCTTGACATCCTGGGATATCAGATGGAATCTGCTGTTTGCCTCAGTCGTGAACTCTGCCTCAAGTATGCCGAAATCCTTGGACACTTTCGCATAATTAAGCAGCGCTTCCTTGACTTTTGTTCTCAGCTGGATGTTCTCCCAGACAGAGTCCCAGTTGTTCTTCCAGTCCTTCACCCTGTCAGCTATCTCATTCAGTATTAAGCTCTCCCCGTTCAGGAACCTGTCTGTAGGCTCAAGCCGGTCAGTCTTTGAATCATATTGCATCAGCGGCTGGAAAGCTTTTTCTTTCTGCGGGTTCTCGTCCCAGTCCTTCGTGACCTCGGTTATTTCCATGATTCGCCGGTAGGTCCTCAGGCCGTCAGCGCTTTTCAGCCTGTTTACAATAACGATTATGTCTGTCGCCTTAAAAGATGTAGGTGGCACCCCAAGGTCATTGACAACCCTGTCAAAGACGCCATACGGCGAATCACCATGAATTGTCCCTGCCACAATGTTGGCAAGGGCGCCGATACGCATAGACTCATAGAGCGCTTTAGCCTCAACAGACCTGACCTCACCGACAATTAGTGCGGAATCCCCGAGACGAAGAGATGTCCGTATAGC
>JAGLUQ010000032.1 GCA_023134675.1 Candidatus Aenigmatarchaeota archaeon
ACATGTCAATTCCAGTGCCAATATTTCTGGTTTAATTTTATATATCCCCTTCATAAACAGAACCATCCTGTTCAGATCAACATCATACATCTGAGATAAAAACGAGATATTAGGGTTGGTATCCCACAGGCAATAGAGATTTTCATTCACCTGTTCATATGAAAAGACAATAGGCACATTTTCATGAAGGATGTCAAGACCATATTCATTGTCTATTGCAAAAGGAAGTACAAGGTCTTTTTCGAATGCCCTATATGTGCTTATTTCATAGCGCTGACATTCCTTATTCATTTTTTCACATTTTTTCCGGGAAATCTCAATCTTTTCCTGCAATTCTTCAAGAGACTCTGTATTGTTTCCATCTCTTTCTTTGCAGTCTCTATATTCTTTATCTAGTGCAAAATAATCATTTAATAATTCTTCATATGTATCCCTGAGTTCTTTGAATTCATCAATCTCTGCCTGGAACTTGTCACGCAATTGAACATCAAATTCCATAGTTTTTACCTCTCTTAAATAATGAGGTATCCACATTTTTAAGTCTTTGGCTTATATAGAATTTATTGCATCTCTTGTTGACAAAAAGATAACAGTTCCGTCATCAGTCAGGAACATGAAACAATTTCCCAGGGAAAAGTCACCACATATTCTATTTCCTTAAGAGAAAAGTCAGGCTCAATCTCAGAAACAGGCATAGTATACAGGCATGCAGTCTTCACAATAGCACCATTTGATTCAAGGTATTTTTTCCCGACATCAAGGCTTTTGCCCGATTCCAGCACGTCCTCGACCAGAAGTATTTTAAGGCCCTCTATATTATATGTCGGCGCCGCAACAACTCTTCTTCCTTCACCGTCCTTGACAACTTCAATCGCAGACATATCTTTTACATCAAGCGCTGTTGAAAGATATCTGGCAGGGACTGCACCGCCTCTAAGGATGCCTATGATCATATCAGGCTCATAACCTGTATCCTTTATCTTATTGCTCAATCGGCATATCTCATCCACAAATGTTTCATAATCCATAGTATCACAAAAGTAGTAGATATATTTAAACAATAAATCTTTATCAACATTCCCATCCCACACCTACCGGCACATCCGGCATACCACAATACGACCCTTTAAAAGCCATTCCATACCAAATCCTGTCTATGAAACTCGTCCCCGTATCAGCCATATCAGCGCACGATTACTGCGAATGCCAGATAGTATTGAGATATGTAAGAAAGATAAGCACATGGACGCCAAAGATCAGCAAAGGCATATCTGTCCACAAGACCTTAGAAACAGAGTTCCTCAAAAAAGCAGACATATCAGACACGATAGAAAACATAGTGGCCCGTGCAGAAAAAGAAAATGCAGTATTCTCGGCAAGAGAGCTTTTTGTAAGATCAAAAGATGAGAGGATGATAGGAAAGATTGACGAGGTTGAGATACATCCTGATAAGATAATGATAATAGACGACAAGCCAAACGCGAAGGCATACGAATCATCAAAGCTGCAGGTCACAGGATACTGCATAGTCTTTGAAGCTATGCACACTTTTGGCAAAGAACTGTTCGGAGCAATAAGGGACAGGGACACAGGAACGATTATCTGGGATGAAAAGATTGAGAGCAAAGGCGAGCTTTCAGAAAAGGTCAGGCAGAATGTCTCAAGAATACTTGATCTTGCCTCAGGAAAGGCATCGCCCAGACCGACAAAAAGCAAAAGCAGGTGTGAAGCATGCAGCTATATCAATCATTGCACATACAGGGATGATTTATAAGACTTATTAATATGAATTGACAATTTCATATCACATGGTGCTTGCATGAAACTAGGAACAGTCATATCTACAATGGACGGACCCAGCACAACCAGTTTTGAGTTTGTCATAACTGAAAAAGAAAAAGTCTTAAAAGGCCAGTTCGTCAGCGTCGAGACAAAGGAAGGCACCATCATCGCAAGGATTGATGAGATAATAAAGACAAACAGGTATTTTGAGGCACCCGACTCAGTAGGTGAATATGAAAAAAGCGGCGCGTCCATAAATGACCTCTTCCCTGTAGCCAGATGGGAATTCCTTGTAGGTAAAGCAGAAATTTTAGGAATATTCGCAGGAAATCTAATCACAAGATCAAAATATCCCCCGTCGCCCGGAGCTGAGGTAGTACCCTCAGAAGAGAATAAAGTAGTAAAATTTCTGAACCTTGACATGGAAAAAGGCATAGACTTAGGCACTCTGGAATACCAGGACATACCTGCAAAGATAAATCTTACCCGTCTTCTCCAGAAGCATATGGCAGTCCTTGCCATGAGCGGTGCAGGAAAAAGCTATCTTGCCACAGTCCTTTTTGAGGAATTGATGGACAGGGAAGAGAAGGATGGCCGGGTGGCAATAATAGTCCTTGATCCTCACGGTGAATACACATCCTTCGCCCAGGACAGGAAATACCTGAAGAAAGTCAAGATAATAAAAGGCAACGATGTCCAGATATGCATACACGACTTCACTGCAAGGTCTTTTGAGCAGTTCTTTGACAGCTTCTCTCCCGCCCAGGCGCTCGCCCTTGACAGGACTCTTGATTCACTGAGAAAAGATTTCAAAGACAACGGCGCTTTCGGCCTTGACAATCTGGTAAAGAAACTGGATTCCGAAGACTCCATAAAATCAAATGTCAAAGACCCGATACTTTCAAGGCTAAGAAGCCTGAAGCGTCTGAAGCTTTTCGGCAGGTTCAACTATCCCAACCTGAAAGATATAAAAGCAGGCAATCTTGTCATCGTCGACATGAGCGACCTTCTCAACCAGAGGAAAAGGCAGATCATAGCGGCAAGCATAGCCGGAAACCTTTTCACAGAAAGGCAGAAAGGAAAAGTCCCGCCGTTCGTCCTTGTGGTGGAGGAGGCGCACAACTTCGCCCCGGAAAAGACAAGAAAAGAGAACGCGATATCAAAGCAGATAATAGAGAAAATTGCAAGAGAGGGCAGGAAATTCTATGCATCCCTGTGCCTGATAAGCCAGAGGCCCATACACTTATCAACAACAGCCTTATCTCAGTGCAACACCCACATCATCCTGCGCGTCACAAACCCTTACGACCTTGACCATATAAGCAGGACAAGCGAGGGCCTGACAAGAGAGGTCATAAGCACCATATCTTCCCTGAGGACAGGAGAAGCAGTTATCGTAGGCGAGGCAGTAGGATACCCGACCTTCATAAAAGTCAGGGAAAGAAAATCAGACGAGCCGTCCCACTCAAAGTCTTTAGAAAAGGCAGCGATAGAATTCTCAAAAAATAAGGAACAATCGGACAAGGATCTGGATGCTTTTCTTTGAGCCATATCAGGACAATTAGTTCAATATGTCTCTATATGCAATAAGAGAAGTATTTATATCAATAATGCTACGCTCTTTCATAAATTTCAATAGCTCTTCATCTCCTGTTCTAGGCGATATCAGATTATTGATATTTATCTCATTTTTGCAGAATTGATATTTATTAGATGGTTTTTGTCCTGCATATATCCCTTCTAATCTTTTTGAGCCGGGAAAATTACCTATAATATCATCTATCATTGATTCATAGATTGCAGCATTTTTTTTAATATTTTCATAATCAACATATATGCCCCATATAGGACCGATATCTGCTGTGTATGCCTCTCCTGTGGCAAACAACCCATAGAATAATGACATGCTCATTTCATAGTATTGGAATGTATCATTAAGCTGTTTGTTTACATCAGCCATTAATTTTTTCTCATTAAAAATGTTGTTTTCAAAATAATCATTATTATCAGGAATAGATTCAGACGGTATATATATGTTGCAGTACCATTTGTTTTTAGGATATCTTAAATTGAAATTTTTACGTTCTTCTTTTTCATCAGATTTTATATTTTTAATAATTTGAGTTATAGCTCTTCCGCCATTTACTCTACTTGATTTTCCAAATCTTCCTTTATTTAAAATATCATTTATTGATTCCATCACAATCTTCCTTTATATACCGGTTCTTAATAGTCCAGATAATGTTAATAAAATTTAACTTTATAAAATGTTTTCTATCTTGATAGATTTTAGCTATACAATGCTTGTTATAGGCACAGTTCAAAAACTGTATAATCTTGCATTTACTTGATTAAGATTCCCGGAGTAGGCAGCGATAGAATTCTCAAAAAAGAAAAAGCAGTCTGACAAGGACTTGGATGCTTTCCTTTAATTGTTGTTAATAAGTGATAACTTTATAATACTCTTTATATAATATATTCTGGTGAGATTGATGAATAATTCAGCTAATGATGAAGGAATTATAGGATTTGAAACATTAGTTGATCATACAGTTTTTGATTTTGATAAATTAACGAATCATCTGGTTGTTGAAAAAGGAGATGAAAAAAAAGACTATTATCTCGGCGAGCGCAATGGAACTCTTTTTTTATCTTCTCAAAAGATAGGGCCTTGTTCTATTTGCAGGGGTTATTATGATTCAATAGAACATGATGGTGCACTTGATGATAATAATCATGTTGGCAGCAATTCTCTGTCTTTTATCATAGGAAGTGAAATATTAGAAGTTAAAGAGCGGTATCTTAAAGATCAGGATGATGATAACTGTTATCCTTGTGGTGTTGAAATCTTGAGCAGGAAAGATGGCAGGACGATAATGCATGATCTGGTCTCTCTGAACAAAGGATGTATCAATATATATGTATCACTCCATTAATATTTTTCACTTTTTTCAGTTTAATTATTTATATTTTCATAACTCAACTAATACAATGGAAAGACCAAAACAAATCATTCTATATGGAGTCATTATCTGGCTTTTTCCTTTCGTCTTAAGCGTCCTTTTTTACAGGCCTGACGGCACATTGACAATCAGCCTTCTGTTCTTCAAGACAATAATGATTGTCGTAGGTTCGTTCATAGGCGTCTGCATGGCTGTAAAATATTTCAGGCAGGTAAAGAATGATTATCTGAATGCCGGGATTACTATAGGGCTTGCCTGGTTTATGATAAGCATTGTCCTTGACCTTGCCGTGCTTGTGCCTATGTCAGGGATGACTATTGTACCTTATTTCATGGAAATAGGATTGAGATATCTTGTTATCCCTATGATTACTGTCGGCATGGGTTATGTGTTGGAAGGGAAGAAATAGAAAAAAAGGAAATCCTTAAAAACCGGATTTTTAAATAAGATATAAATGTTTTAGGTATTAATTTCATCTTTTTGAGCATAATCTGTAGGAGTGCTGTCGGGTTCGAATTTTTTAATTGTAGGAACGCAGTTGCATTTGAATTGTTTTCCTTTTTCATTTACACCTTCACATTTGATTAAACCCAAGATAAATGTAGTGTCATCACCATTCATGCTAACTTCAGCATAAACTATATTTTTTGGGTCATAACACCCCTTACATGAAGTATTCATACCGCTTAATACTTCAATTATCAAACCTTTCATACATAGTTCTCCATTCGATTGTTCTTCATATGCCATTTATAACACCAACTTTTTCATATATATACACTTGCAGGCAGTCATTGACTACTCTTGGGTATTAGTCATAAATTACCTTAAAGAATTAACATCAGGAAACTTTATATATTTTTTTCATTCTCAGACATGCAGTTCAACAGCATTTCTACTTACCAACTATTCTTTTTTAGTTCTGTTCAGACCGGCAAATACATGCAGTTCAACAGCATCCCCATCCATTAAGACATGGTCAATGCTTTTCCTCTGCCCGTCAAACTTCGCGGATTTCCCGAATATCCTTGAATGCCTGAACCTTTTCCGAAATGTATTGTGCAGTTTGTCGCATACATCACCGACTGTGCAGTCTCTCTTCATTATCAGCGGCTCTTCCATATCAATAGGCTTCCCCACCGGCTTAGTATAGATCTTGATAAAGCTCAATTTATCATATATCTTCCTCTTGACTTCCTCAAGATTGACATCCTTATCAGCAGATATGAAAATAACATCCTCGCCGGAAAGCTTGCGATGTATCTCCTTCAGCTTTTCAGGGTCAAGATAATCTGTCTTGTTCACTATAACAATCATAGAGACATATTTTCTGTTCTTCAGTATAACATCTGTAAGCTCATCATCATCAATATCTGTCCGGATTATCACATTGGCATTCATTATCCTGTGTCCGTTCAGCACAGACCGGACAGTCCTGTTAGTGATCTTTGTCAGCTTCACAGAAGTATTGACAACAACGCCGCCCCTTGACGTCCTGTCTATAGACACGTCAGGTCTTGTCTTGTTAAGTCGCACACGGCCATTATATAACTCTTTTTTGATAATGCCAATATGCCTTATCCTGAACACATCTGTCATGATGACTACAAGATCTGAGTTGTTGACTACAGAAAGAATCTCACGCCCCCTGCCTTTACCTTCTGCCGCCCCTTCAATAATGCCGGGGATGTCAAGTATCTGTATCTTTGCGCCTTCATGCTCCATCATGCCCGGGATGACATCAAGCGTTGTGAAATCATACCCTCCGACTTCAGAGACAGCATTTGTTATCTTGTTCAGAAGAGTAGATTTTCCCACAGACGGAAAGCCCACAAGAGCGACGCTGGCATCACCAGACTTCCTGACAGCATACCCTCCAAGGGCTGCGCCTGTGCCGGAAGCTTTTCTCTCACCTGTATCCTTGAGTGCAGCAATCTTCGCTTTAAGAAGCCCTCTGTGATGCTGTGTGCCTTTGTTGGACGGCGTCTTGGCAAGCTCTTCCTCAAGATCTCTTATCTTGTTTTCTTCAGATGCCATAAGCATTCAATAAATACTGGTATTGTTATAGATTTAAAAGAATTTGTTTTTGAAATCAGCTTTTTTTATTGCCTATGCTATCATGTATCTTTTTCATGACATCAGACATCTTTGGTATATCTTTTTCTGGTGCAGCGTTGCCATCCTCAGGTACAAGGCTTGTGGCAAGGATAACACCGGCAACAAGAACAATCACAACAATTATAACAATCCACAATATTGACCCTCCGCCCGCATCTGTATTGTCGTCAGTCGTGTCCGGGTTGAGCAGAGCTTCACACATCGCTTCCGGGCAGTCTGAAGGACATGTGATGCATTCATTGTCTTCTACACTGCATACTGAGTCTCCGCATATGTTTTTATCATCAGTGATGCATCTTTTCTCATTGATGCAGTCCTTGCTTGAGCATGATTCTGACGCGTCGCATTTCCCGTCACCTGCCTTAGGCTTTATCAAAAGCGCGTATGACTTTTCCATATCTTCAAGCGCATCATCTATATTTGATACCATGTCTTCAAGCTGCGTTATATTGTCCCGTACTATTTCATAGTTTTCAGGATCCACATATACCGACAATATATATGATCTCATATCTGTCGCATTGAGTATCATCTTATCCAGTGCTGTGAAATTAAGGTTCATATCATTTTTGCTGGCGTTGAACTCAAGGACATCTCTTCTGTTCCCTGCAAGCGCGATGCTGTCAGACAAAGTCATGACTTCATCCGAAAGCCCTTCAAGAACAGTTATAGTGATATTGTATCCCTGATCCTTCAGGTTGGATCCGGTTACCCACAGCTCACCTGTATAAGTGCCTGCAGTATCAAAGTCAAACCTGACCTCAACATTTGTTGAGTCATTAATGCCGAGGTCGCTTGCCGGCTGGACTGCGGTAGCATTTATTATCATGTCATCTCCAAGAAAATGTATAGCAGGCATATCCATTGCCCTGTACCCTATATTTTTTATAGTCACAACTTCCTGCCATGTAATCCTTTTGAACATCTTTATCTCAAATGCGGAATCGTTGAGATTCCTGTTTGTGACTTCAGCTTTAGGGTTCAGGTCTATGTCAAACATGAGCGGCATCTCAAGTGTGTCGTCACCCACTTCAATGTGTATAGTCTCTTCATATTCCCCGTTCTCAAGGTTGTCAGGAGTTATATTGATCATTATGTCTGCCGACTCACTCGCGTTTATGTCAATTTCCTCAGAGCTGTT
>JAGLUQ010000033.1 GCA_023134675.1 Candidatus Aenigmatarchaeota archaeon
CTTGAATTTGTGTAAGATTCTTCCTGTGTTATGATATCTGCCTTCTCGCCATCCACGAGAACTTCTATTGTCTCGGGTATGAATTCCATATATATTTCAATATATCCTTCAATACTATAATTTACAGAATTATTGATCTCAATCACATATTCGCCTGTTTCCATATTGTACTCATCAATATCAACAATAAAACTGACTTCTGCATTGACCTGTGCTGTATCGTCCCGGTCCGGGATAAGTATAGCTCTCTCGTCAACTATTATCTGCCCGTGTATAGGTGATGCAAGAAGCAGGCATAAGAATGCCACAATGATTATATTGTATTTCACCATATCACATCACCAGCAATACATATTGCAGTATTATGTTTATCACGACAATGATTATTACAGCAATCGCCTTGTCATAAATTTTCCTGTCAATCTCAAATCTGTTGTCTTTGAAATACCTGATAATTGCCGAACCTACCTCTATGCCTATTGATGCTGAAAGTGCGACAGCAATCACATATGTTGTAAGGAGGAATATTGTCTTGAGAGCTACAATAAGACCTGCAAATTCCAGGACTTCAGCGATTGATGCTCCTGCGGAAAGCCCTACAAGGAATGTAAAGACAACAGTCGGTATCCCAAGAAGTACACCGGTGCCCACAAGCAGCACTGCTGATATCACATTGTTTCTCATCACATAAAGAAAATCTATCGGTGACTCTGATATCCTGTCATACCTTACAGATCCGGCCATATCGCTCTGTATAGCTATGCCTCCCATATAATATGGGAAAGCTTCCTGGTGTATCGGATATATCACACCGATTTCGCCCATGATCGGGCTTTTCGTAAAATCAAAAAAACGCATGGAATATCCTAAAAAGAACGCAAATAGCAGTATGATCAAAGCTATCTTCAGGTACTTGTCATCTTTCACAGCCTCAATGCAGCTGTCTCTTGTTTTCCTGAGACTACCAATAATGCTCATGTCTCTAATTTGTTTTTCAAAATATAAATACATATTGAATCCAGAGAATTTATTATATCAATATCTGTTTCAATCAAAAGAACTTAACGTCAGGGTTAAATCCCTTATTCAATACTTCATCTTTATCAGTAGCGATGCGATGAATCCCATAGCAAGGCCTGACAAGGCACCTGTTGTCCACTCATTGTAATATGCCCCAATGGCCAGCCCGATAAACAAAAAGCCTACAAAGGCAATCTCGCTCAGCTCCTTCCCTTTATCTTTTGCCATACATATTATTGTGTTTTAATCTATTTATGCTTGGATTTGCCGCTGTCCGAAATATAGATAAATATACCAATAAATGACTGTACTCTGCCTGCTTTTTTCCAATAATAATCTTGCCACAAAAATAACTTTTAAATAATTAGCCGGTTTATTAAGAATTAGTATTATACTCTACTTCTTAGGTGATTGAGTAGTAGTATACCTTTAAAAAATTATTATCACTTAGGATGGGGATGAAAATATCGCAGCAATGGGTACCAATTGACCAACTGTCATTTAGAGAGATTCCGACTATTAAAGAGTTTATTGAATTAAATCTGGGTTTGGGTGGGGATTTATATATATTCCGTACTCCTTCAGACTTGAAACAATATGGAGAGCATTATGGGCGTCTAAAATTTTCAGATGAATTATCAAAAAAGTCATTCAGCAAATTAAGGAAAAAAAAGTATGATCTGGTTTTTTTGTATGTTCGTGATAATCCTTTAATGTATAATATAATTAAGCTGGAACAGAAAAAAGATGAATCAATAATATGCCAGATCACTGGAAATAAAGGTTTAGGTCCTGTTTTTAAAGATTCGTTACAATCTCCGTTTAATCATAATACTAAATACATTGTTGAGGAGTTCCTTGCTCAGGCAGACGGATGGAACCCTATTTATCTTCTGCAGAAAACCATTAAGCGACATTACAACAAGTTTCTTGGTTCCTTTGGTGAATTGATGTCTGACATACATAACAATGGGATTGTATACAACGACACATTCTGGAAACATATATTTTATAATCCATTGAATAATAAATGTCAATTGGTTGATTTTGGAAATTCTTATGAATCAAACAATCCGACAGATATATATGATGAGGTTTTGAGAATTAACAACTTTCTTTATACATTTTTTCCTGAAAAGAAAACAGAAGTAAAATCCATATTTGATAAAAATTATAATATTGATTGACAATTCACCCAAACATATTAAATGATTTGTATTTAACTTTAATCATGGACCTAAAGGAAGCATACTCAAGCCTCATTGCAGAACTGATAAAAAAAGAGTATCTAAAATCAGATAATATAATATCCACATTCTTCAAAGTCTCAAGATGGGAATTCCTCCCTGAAGAGCTGAAGGGATTCTCAACATCAGATGAGCCCATACCTATCGGATACGGCCAGACGATGTCAGCCCCGCACATGGTTGCTATCATGCTTGAACTTCTTGACATAAAAGAAGGCGAAAATATTCTGGAGGTAGGCACAGGCTCCGGCTGGAACACAGCACTGATGGCAGAACTGACAGGACCTGAAGGAAGTATAACAACAATAGAATATGTCAAAGAGCTTCACGAACAGGCAAAAAAGAACCTTGAAGAGTTCTTCAACGTGGAATGCATCAAAGGCGACGGCAAGGAAGGATACAAGAAACAGGCACCATACGACAAGATCATAGTCACCTGCGCAGCAAAAGAGATACCAAAAGATCTGGAAAGCCAGCTTGCGGACGGAGGACTTATCGTAATTCCGATAGGTTCAGTAATTATGCAGGAACTTATCAAAGGCACAAAGAAAGGAAAATGGATTGAGAAAGAGAATTGCGGGCTCTGCAAGTTTGTGCCGATGGTGTGATTACGTTTTTATGCTGATACTTTTCCGGCAGCCTTCTTTATAATTCTCGCACATCTGTCCGGCATGATGGCACACACTGGTTCCATAACATTATCATCCTTACCAGTCTTTATCCCACCATGCTTGAGATTATATTTCAGATATCTTGCCATCATCTTTATCTCTTCGCTTTCCCTGAGTGCATGGACATACAATTTACCTCTGCCTATTCTTGTCGGTGTTATATACTTTTTGACAAAAGTATTGCTAAAAAATTCATCTGTCGTTGTATAGCTTCCCATCGGGCAGACAAAATCAAGGACAACCTCTGTCAGTTCCAAATCTTTATTCTGTCCCATTTCCTGCGTCTCCTGAAAGAGAAGAATATTTTTTGTTGCTTCTGCAAGACTTAGAATCGGTTTGTAATTATTCTGGTCGCTGGCATTCCTTTCAAGATAATCAAGAAATGCGTTTTTGGTATTAAGTATATTTTCAGTGTTAAAGGCTGTTTCAGCAGAACTGTAATGTTCTGCAAGCATTCCCTTAGCATCTGTTTTTTGCGGGATCTCTGTATGGAAAATCGAGGAATATACTTCGCTGCATGAAGTAGAGAGACGTTGAAGCTCTTTTGCATAGACTTTTTCAAGATATTCTATTTCACCTTTGTTTGCGTTCTCATCCGCCCTGAGCGCATCTATCCTTTCCAGCATTGATTTTTTAATGAACAGAGGTCCTGTATTTATAATATAGTTTTTTATTACATTATCCTGTGCTAAAGCCCTCTCAAGCGCATCACCATATTTCTTAAGCTTTTGGTTCATCACAAGCTTTGTTGCATTGAGAACCATGGCTGAGAATATGTAACTCTCATAGACAGTTCTTAACGGCATGTCATCAATCGGTATGCCCGACTCATTCTCAATAATTATGCCTTCGGGAGATATATGATAGTTATTTAAGAAACTTATGTTATTCTCCAGATTATCTCTAGAGGTATTGTACAAGTTAAAAATCTGGTCCGGCTCAAGATATCCGCATAGCTTGGAGACAAGGCCTATAAATTTACCTTTCCCGCCAGTCTGTTCCATTATCCCATTATATAAATCGTAATGATCAGCAAATAAACTCATAGAATCACAAAAAGATTAATGTCTCTATATTTGATTAGAATATATCATCAATATAAGCTTTTCTGTCATCAAACAGGTATTTCAAACAGAAATAACAGAATCATCCCCACGAAAAAAGGCTCTTCTGCTGTCTCCTTTTCTTCACATCATCAAGCTTCTTCAGGCTGTTTGTTATCCTGTCTTCAGAAAATTCATGCACATCAACAAGCAAAGTCCGTATCTTCTCAGTGTCCGGCTCCGTAAACTCAATAGAATAGTCATCAGTCACACTCGGATTTATGAAAAGGTCAAACACCTTGTAAGGGTCGCAGTCAAATTTCCACTCAACCTTCAAAAGCACTTTCTCAAGAGTCTTCTCCTCTTTAACAAGCGTAAGCGCCTTTGCAGGCCCGAGCCCTTTTATCCCGTCTGGATTATAGTCCGTGCCGATAAGCATACCCATGATGATAAGCTGCTCCCGCGTCACATCAAGCGCAGACAGCACCTTATCAAGCTCAATCATCTGCGGCGATACATCAATCCATATATTTCTGCCGGGCATCTTCCGCCTTCCCGTCACAGACAGGTTCTGCACAAGCCGCGGCGTACCGAAAAGAATAGTGTCAATATCCTGGCTCATGACAGCATACGCATCGCCTTTGGCAGCCATATGCGCCGCCTGGGCCTCGCCTTCTGAAGGTGCCTGCACCCATGGGATGCCCATGACGTCAAGAAGCTTCTTGGCCTCGGAAAGCATGTTGTCTGTAAGTCTCATCGTAGCTCCTGAATGCCTCAGTATAGCTTCCCTGTCGCCTGCTGCAAGAGCCTCTTCAAGCTTTACCTTAGCCTCTTTTTTCTTCTCTGCCCTGTTATTGACAGTCTCTGTCTTTAGCTCCGGTCTCTCGCCGTCAAAGACATACACTAGCTTTATCCCTGCATGCAGAAGGTTGACACTTCGGTAAAAAAGCCCTGAAAGATGCGATGTCACATTGCCCTTGCTGTTCCTGAACGGCTCGCCAGTCTCCCTGTCCTTGATTGTTGTCAGGAACTGGTACAGGATGTTGAACCCGTCAACAGCAAGTATCTTTCCTGAAAGGTCTTCCATCCGTATCTCTTTTTTCGGCAGTGTTTTTGATATCTTGACTCCCATAAGATATAATATCCAAATAAAATTATAAATATCTGGCGTTTTTAAGAATAGATTTTTAAAATCCGGGATACATATAAGATATGTGTGGTTTTATGGGTGATTCGGTTGATTCTATACTTTATCAGGATTTCAAAATATTGATAGAAGATAATATTTTGTATCAGAAACCTGAAGAGTTGATTAGAACATATAACCGAAAAAGAAAAAAAGAGACTCGACGAGATACAATCGAAAATGCATTGCTCGTTCTCAACGATTTAAGGATAATAAAAGGGGATATTGAAAAGATTGTAAAGACATATGATGTTGGCGTACTGGAATGTCTTGAATCATTTGGTCTTGTGGATAATATAGATTATAAAGGTATACTTACGGATGCTTTAGTTGTAAGGACAAGAGATGAAACTGTCAACCCTAACCATTTAATCAATAATATACCTTTTGATCAGATAAAAGAATTAGACCTTTTGGCGCCTGATATGAAATCCTTAAAAAAGCACCAGACCTGGATTTATTACGATTTCTTGAAAAGAATTATTGATGAAGTGCCTGCCCGTGAAATAAAACAGCATGATCTTCTGAAGACAAATATGTCTGCTTTAGAGAAATATCAGAAGATAACTGGCTTTAAGATACCAAAAGCACAGATGATAGAACAGGCTAGTTCTGCATGGGTCAGTCCGAAACCTAAAGCTGCCAAGATTGCTAATGTTGCTAGTGCCTAATTCTTTTTCTCATCACCCCCACCAAACAAATAAATACTTATCATCACCAACTAACTATGTGATTCTGATGGAAGACAAGAAAAAAGAAGATAAGAAGAAGGAAGATGACAAAGATTCCTGCAGTTGCAGCTGCTGCGGTTCCGGATGCTGTTAACGTTTTTCTGTGATGTTGATGAAAGAGATAAGAGTGCACGGCAGAGGCGGTATGGGTGCAGTCACATCTGCGCAACTATTAGCGATAGCCGCTTTCAAAGACGGAAATATGTCCCAGGCATTCCCGTTCTTCGGTGTCGCAAGAAGAGGAAGCCCTGTGGAAGCATACTGCCGTATAGACAAAGATTTCATAAGGGTTAGACAACAGGTCTACAAGCCCGACTATGTCCTGATCCTTGACAAGACGCTTATAGAGGCAATAGATGTCTTAAAAGGCCTGAAACCTGAAGGCACAGTCATAATCAACAGCGCAGAAAAGCCAAAGCTTAAGATAAAGGCAAAAGTATATCATGTTGATGCATCAAAGATTGCAATAGACATTTTCGGCAGGAACCTTGTCAATACACCCATACTCGGAGCTTTCATAAAAGCGACAGGCGAAGTGTCTCTGGATTCCCTGAACGAGACAATAAGGGAAAAGTTCCCGAAAGAGATAGCAGATAAAAACATAGAAGCGATAAAACAGGCATATGATCAGTGCAGTGAATGATATGGCAACGATAGCAGGCATAATAAAGAAGGTCGGTACGACGACAGAAGTAAAGACTGGCGCATGGCGCTCTTTCATACCGACAGTCACAGACAGGTGCACAGGCTGTAAAATCTGCGAACCTTTCTGCCCTGACGGCTGCATAAAAGTAAACCCGAAGACAAAGAAGGCAGAGATAGACTATGACTTCTGCAAAGGCTGCCTGATATGTGAAAACGAGTGCCCTTTTAAGGCGATAGAGTCAAAGATGGAAAAGAAGTGATATTTATGGTATTGACAGTTCTTGAAGGAAGCAGGGCCGCGGCAGAGGCAGTAAGGCTATGCAGACCCGATGTCGTCGCCGCATATCCCATAACACCGCAGACTCATATCGTTCAGGAGCTTGCCAACATGAGCGCGGACGGCTCCCTGAAATCAAAGCATATTGAAGTAGAATCCGAGTTCTCAGCAATATCGGCAGCGACAGGCGCAAGTGCTGCAGGATCAAGATCATACACAGCCACATGCTCGCAAGGTCTTGCTCTTATGCACGAGGTCCTTTTCGCAACAGCAGGGATGAGGCTGCCGGTCGTCATGACAGTTGTCAACCGTGCCCTGTCAGCCCCGATAAACATCTGGAACGATCACCAGGACTCAATATCTCAGAGAGATGCAGGCTGGATACAGCTTTATGCAGAGACAAACCAGGAAATCATAGATCTCACGATACAGGCCTTTAAGATAGCAGAGGACAAGAAAGTGCTTCTTCCGATAATGGTCTGCATGGACGGTTTTTTCCTGTCTCACACAATAGAGCCTGCGGACATGCCTGAGCAGAAAAAAGTAGATAAGTTCCTCCCAAAATACAGGCCCGACCACGCATATCTTGACCCTAAAAGGCCTATGACACAGGGTCCCTTCGCATTCCCAAAACCTTATGCTCATATGAGAAAAGACCTCTCGGACGCGATAGACAATTCAAAAGATATTATACAAAAAGTATCAAAAGATTTCAAAAAATCCTTTGGCAGGCAGGCAGGAGACGGCCTTATAGAACAATATAACCTTAAAGGAAAAAAGACAGCGATAATAACGATGGGATCTTTAGGCGGAACTGTCAAGGAGGCATCCGACAAAAAAGGCGATTTCGGCCTTTTGAGAATCATATCGTTCAGGCCTTTCCCGAAAGATGACATCATAAAGGCACTCAAAGGGATAGATACAGTCATAGTCATTGAAAAGAACATATCTCTTGGCGCATCAAACGGCGCAGTCTTTGATGAGGTGAGAAGCGCCCTGTACAGCGAAAAAAACAGGCCAAAAATAATAGGCTATGTCGCAGGCATCGGCGGCACTGAAGTCACAGTGGATGACATAATCAAAGCAGTAGAAAAGAGCAAAAAAAAGAAAGACGGCGATGTAAGCTGGATTATGGAGAAAGAATGAAGAAGGTGTTGTTATGGAAAATGCACTGTC
>JAGLUQ010000034.1 GCA_023134675.1 Candidatus Aenigmatarchaeota archaeon
TCTTTCGGCACGAATTCACCGTGCCTGAGATAATACTGCTTCAAAAAGCCTGAAAGCATTTCTTCCTGTTCTAAGCCTTTGTCAAAAATGTAGTGTCTTGTACCTGTCACTGTGCCGTTTCTGACCAAGATGATGTTGAACATAATCTGTTCTGAGTTTGAAAAACTGCCGATGACATCTATATCTGTCCTTTTCTGTGATATTATTGTCTGCCTGTCGGCCAGAATCTTTAGCTGCGTGAGCTGATCCCGGTATATGGCTGCTGACTCAAAATCATGCCTTTTTGATGCTTCTTTCATATTTTTTTCTATATTATCAATCACACCTTTGACATCACCTGAAAGGAAACGCTTTGCCTGGTTTATGTTTTGCTGATACTCTTCTTTTGTCATATGTCTTTGGCAAGGGCCGCCGCATCTTCCAAGCTGGTAGCTTATGCATATCTTTTTCGGCAGGGTTTTTGTCTTGCAGTCGCGTATCCTGAATGTTTTTCTCAGTAGCGTTATCAGCTGGATGATTGAGTTTGCATACGGACCGAAATGAAGATCTTTTTTTGACAGGTTTCTTCTTGAAATAATCATTCTCGGAAACGGGTCTGAGACTGTGAGAGTTATGTAGGGGTATGCTTTGTCGTCTTTCAGGTCTATATTATACTTTGGCCTGTGCTTTTTTACAAGTTCTGCTTCAAGGATAAGGGCTTCCTTTTCTGTGCCTGTTATGATGAAATCGATGTCTTCTATCTGCCTGACCATTGCTGAGACTTTCGGGGCATGTGCGGTTGTATTGACAAAGTATGACTTTATCCTGTTCCTGATGTTTTTGGCCTTGCCGATATAGATTATGCTGTCTTTTTTATCCTTCATCAGGTATATTCCCGGCTGCTTCGGAGCGTTGCGTATTTTTGAAATGAGCATAGTTATTGTTGGGATATTAAGAATATAAGGGTTGTTTTTATTTCATTTGTCACTTACCTGTGTCAAAAAGCGAAAACTTTATAAATACAAGAAAACAATATACTTGTAATCACTTATTGTTAATAAATAAAAAGGTGAATATTTATGGATGAAAATCAGATTAAGACTATGCTCAGGATTGCGCGTGAAGCAGGTAATTTCAGAGAGCTTAGAAGGCTTGAGAAGATTGTCAGGTTTCATGACCCTAATTTTAAGTATTCTACAAACAGGGGTCATAAGAGATATCTTAATGATTCTCTCTTTGAGAAGGTCAGGAAGACCAACAGCCCAAGATTTGTCTCTGCCTGAGGTGGGTTTTGTGGACGAAAAGGTTGAGAGGCATATGCTTGAAGATGAGATAGATAAGATGCTCATGCCTTTGATTGAGAGCTTGTGAAGATGGTGAACATTATGGTTGATATTTTTGAAATAATAAAAAAAGATATTGAGATCCTTTCAGAGAAAGTTGAGGATGACAAGATAAAGCATATAATCCGAAGGCTGAATGAAGGGACTGTTGATAAGATCTGGAAGAAATAAGTCAGTTCTTTTTTCCGGAACCGCAAATCTGTTGGTATAAAGGTTCTATTTTTTTCTTTATTAGATGGATTTCAATATCATTTATATTTATTCCAGATTCTTCTTTTTCTTTAATGTAAGCAGGTACATCAATGCTGATTCCGTCTTTATTATTTATGTATATATAATCATACCAAGACTTCTCTAAAGCTGTGCTTCTCTTGTATTTTTTATCAAAAATATCCTTTTGAAGTAATGAATAAATATCTTCAAATGTTGCATTATCTATATCTATTATATTATTCTCTTTAGGTTTGACAACAATTTCCGGATAAATTTTGGATAATAACAATTTTGCACCGGGTATGTCTTTCTGCTTCTGGTATATTATGCTTTCAGTCTCTTTCCATGCAGTTTCGCATTTTTCCTTGTCTAAACCTATAGGACATGCCTGTGTAGATTGTCGTTTCCTTTTGCTGTAAGGTATGTCTATTTCTGCTGATCTATCTTTAAGAGCGGTTCTCATTTCCGGAAATCTCAACCATGCTTCATCAATGCTACCTAAATAGCTTTGCGCTCCTGATGAAAGCAGCACTGTTGGCCTATTATATTTATCATATCCTGTGGTTAAAATATCTGCCCTCAGAAAATGTTCAAAGTCCTTGTCGCTTATATCAATTCCTGTAATTGTTTTCATGTTATGAAAAAGCACATCTGGATATACACCCTCACCCTGATTCAATTTATTGATAAATGATATCATTGTATATATTTTCTTATCAAGATCTTCCATTTTTTATATATATTATTTTTTCTTTATAAATGTGCCTTTTAAGTAATAATAATCTTCTGTTTTTATAGGATTGCAGAAAGGACTTCCGGGATTGTTTGTTTTAGGGTGCGGGGCTGGCCTTTGAATAGTATCTTGTTTCCTAAAATTTTAGGATAATAAAATAGCTTGAAATCATTATTTCCTTTTTCTGAAGAGAATATTATATTACCTCTATCATCCAGCGAATTATTATAATATAAATTATCATAATCCTGGATTTTGTTCCAAATCTTTTCTATAAATTCTTCAATCGGCAGTTCTATAGGTCTTGAAATAATATTCCAATAGAACTTATCTTTAGACCCTTTACGGATAATCTCTGCTTCCAGTTCTACATCTGTTCCATTAATTTCTAAATTCATTATGCCTCGTGCTTTTACATGTTCGTTTTTGTATGATTCTCCGTTAGATGTTGTCTGTATCATACCTTCTGCTTTCTTAATTAATTCCAATGCCGAATTAATATCTTCAAAGAAACCTTTGCTTTCTGTATAGGCCTCTTTTTCAAGCTCGGCAATATTTTTGACTTCAAACGCCTTAATTTCAATATCTCCCATTTTTACTATCGTCTCTTCCTGCTCTATGTAAAGAATCTTGTATAACCTGTCCAGCCTTTCTCCTTCTTCCTTGTATTGAAATGCTAGCTCTTCCTTCTTAATCTTTTCATTATTCTTCCAAAAATCAGTATTTAATTTCTCAATCTCTGCATCTAATTCAAGAATTTGTCTATAATCTCTTTTATCTTGTGCTATTGTTTTTTTATCCCATAGTCTGTTTCCTTTATAATTACATACAATAGAACTTAATATGCTATACCATTCTTTTATGACATCGCAATATTTGCCTGAATAAATCTCTTCTTTGTCTAATATATTCTTTAGTGTATTATATGGAATCTTTTCCCTGACTCTTTTGCCTTCATGAATCAACAGAGTCTGATTATGGTAATCATATTGAGCCCAGAAGCCTGTCATCTTATAATTTTCTTCATCTAATTTCGATATTATAGCATTAGTCCTTACATTATAATCTATTAGCATTTTTTCTTTACTTATTTCTCTATTTAAATCCAGGACTGTCTTAACATCAATCTCACTTTCTATTTGAGATGCCATGACAATCATTGACATTTGATGTTTTTATTCTTTACTGGTAAATATTGAAAAAGAAGTAAAAGAGTATTTAATACTCCAAAATTTCGTTGTTGCTATTTAGTTTTTATTATTTGCAATTATTTTATTTTTTTAAATAGCAATAGAGAGTAAACCTTCAACTTGGAAAATACCTTCTTCAGTTAATGTGATTTTGTTATCTTCTTCTGTTACTAGATGACATTGCTCTAAATGTTTTAATCCTTTAATTGATTCTTTACCAAAATTTTTAATAATATCATCTTTTGTAGTTTTTGGATTATATTTAGCTAAAAATAATAAAATATCAATATTGTTGTTCTCTAACATAATATTTTTTAGATTTGTTGCATTGTAATAAAATTGTTTTAAATCTTCACTCATTTTTATCCCTTTTTTTCTTTTTATGTTATATATTAACATTTTAACTATATATTCTTTATTTTTTAAGTTTTTTCAATCTTTCTTTCCATGGTTTGTATTCTGGACTTTTGATACCTCTATTTGAAATTGTTTGTTTCATAATAATTCCAGCTAATCTATGTATTCTAAGTTTTGAATAAATTAATACTTTATCTAAAATATTTGAATCCGTATATGTTAAAATTGTAGGGAAATCTCTTATATATGCACTTGGGTCATCTTTTAGTTCATTGAATTTATCATCCTTTATGAAAAATATAGTTTTTTTCTGAAAAATGTAGTTCTCTATTAAATAATTCTGTTCAGTTATTGTACCTGGACCTTCACCATCAATAAATACTATTAATTGATGATTTCTGCAACAGGTCTCCAGAATTTGTAAGGGTGATAGTCTTCCTTTTGTGGTAATGTCATAATAAGCATCAATTGTTTGTGCATAAATGCCATGTTTTATAAAATTTGATTTTATGTCCTCTAATTTTTTCTTTTTGTCGATTGTATTCCAATCTCCAAAAATAATTATTTTTAATGATCTGATGAGAATTTTAAGATCGTTTTCTTTCTTTTTTAATTGACTCTTAATTTTATTTCTCATTTCTTTAAAATCTTTAGAATCAGAATCAGGTATTTTATCTTCTAATTCTTTTTTGATTTCATTGAAACATTTATCCAAATTAACACCCCAAACGATTGTAAATTGTCTAATTTATCTTATAAAACTATAGTTTTTATTGATTTTTTGCAGATTTTTCTGTATATTATCTAATTTTTCTAAAAAACAGAAAAAATGACATATATGTACAGTATGACTTAAGAGATAGCGATATATTTAAATAGTAAATATATGACTTATAAGTATGAAAAATCGAAATTATAGAAAAAGGCCAATAGAGGATGAAGTTGAAGGCAAACCTTTTTTAGAACAATTAACAGAGTTTCTTGATGTTGCAGGTAAACATGGTATTGGTGTAACAATGGTTGTTTTAAGTTTATTATTTGTTCTTTTTATTCATCCTGAATCTAATTCTTGGCAAAATATTGTAGCATATATTGTTGC
The DNA here is from genome assembly GCA_023134675.1 of Candidatus Aenigmatarchaeota archaeon. Taxonomy (GTDB): domain Archaea; phylum EX4484-52; class EX4484-52; order EX4484-52; family GLR71; genus GLR71. The sequence goes on from JAGLUQ010000034.1 coordinate 4,915, forward strand.
AATACCTGCTATAATATTTGGAGGATATGTTGAATATAAGAAACTTGATGTGGAATTAAAAGAAAGACTATTCAATATAAAAAAAGTATCTTAGAGTAATGATATGTGTGCTCTGTAAAAACAAAGTTCAAGTAACCTAATCACCCCGGAAATTAATCCTTTCATAATTTTCAACCCCCAATAGGGGATTAGGTACTTGATGTCAGTCTCTTTTAGGAGTATTATAATTGGAATTATGCTTAAAGCTTTAAAAATATTTTGTTTTTGGTAATAGTTATAATTTTCAATATTCCAACTCTTCACCTTCGCTGAAGAATCCTTTACTCTTTATCCTGATGCCTTTTTCTTCAGTGACTTTTCCTATTATCTGGGCTTCAATGCCGAACTCTTGGGCTATCTTTATCGCTTCTTCCGGATCAGGAGTGATTACAACCATGCCCTGGCCCATGTTGAATGCCCTGTATGCTTCATTGTCCGGGATGTTGCCTTTTTCCTGGCAGTGAAGAAGCGCTTCTCCGGGAGTAAAGGGGCTATCTATATCTACCCCAAATCCTGAGGGCTTCAATACGCGGCCAAGCTTTCCTGGAAGACCGCCACCTGTTATATGCGAGACGCCGTGTAGTTCTACTCTTGGCTTTCTGTCAAACCCGCCGAACATTGAGCAGACGCATGCGGAGTATATTGTTGATGGGGTAAGAACCCAGTCGCCAAGCTTTTTTTCTTTGAAATCCACATTGTGCCAGTTATCGCCGTAGGCTGTGCTGAATGTCTTTCTTACGAGGGAGAGACCGTTTGAGCGGAATCCCGGTTCATATAATCCGACGCAGTAGTCGCCGTTTTCTATTTCTTTACCTGTGAAAAGCCTGTCTTTATTTGCGAACCATACAAGTCCTGCACCCCAGTTGCTGTTGAAATCTCCATATCCGTTGACTCTATCGCCAAGCTCTGCAAGCTCGCCGTTGACTACAGCTACATTTGCAGTTTTTGCAGCATTTATATAGCCTTCTGCAAGCTGGCGTAACTTTTCAATATGGCTTATATCATCTTTTCCAAGCGAGTTCACATCAAGGATTGAACCTATTAATACGGGTTCTGCGCCGCGGACGACAGCGTCGTCGCAGACCATGGCAAAAAGGTCATATGCGATTGTTGAGTAGTTGTTCATCCTTTCTGCAATCTCAATCTTGGTCCCTACACCGTCAAAGCCAAGGTTCATGACTGTGTCTTTGGGCAGGTTGCCAACATTTATGTATCTTATTCCTGAAAAATCGTCAAATCGTACTATGACTTCTCCTATCTTTCCTTTCCTGTTATCCCATGTCGCTTTTGATGCGTTGTACAATATCTTTGAAGCATCATCACCAAGCTCTATATTTACGCCGGAATCAGCATATGTTATTGTTTTTTCAGCCATATTATCACATCAATTATTGTTATTATCTGAATATAAGTTGCTTATCTTTTTTATCTGCTCCTCTGCCCGTGCTATCGCCCTGTCTGCGAGCATATCTGCATCGCCTGTGTTGTTTTCCGGAAGCATACCCTGCTTTATCTCTTCGCATACTTCGGCTGTGATCTTGCCCTGCTCTTTCAGGCTGTCTATGAAACTGTAGTACATCTTAAGGTCTGGCCTTTGTCCCATGCTTATCTTCTTTAGCAGGTCGTATGCATCAGACATCCCTTCCCGTTTCAGGACTGTCTGGATGTAGGCGGACGACATTGATATGTTCTCGTTTGCTTCTTTTATCAGGAATCCTGTGTCCGGCTCGTACAGGTCAAGCTCTGAGATTATCCTCTCGAATGCGATGATGATTTTTGCGAACGGTTCTCCTATTGTTCTTTTTCTTATTGATCTTCTGAGGTCGCCCTGGCGTTTGTATTTTGTCAGGTTGTGGTATCTGTTGAAATCTACATCTGCGAGATATTCCCAGCCGCCTTCAAGCCGCCATGGATTGGTCTTCTGTGCCATGACAGATGATCCTGATTCTGATGCTGTGACTTTTTTCCTGAAGACTCCTCTGCTACAGTATTCCCAGAAGTCTTCCGAGAACTTGATTATCACATCATTTATTCTTGTCAAAGTGTCGAAGAATTCTGAAAATTGTATGTTGAACTCGTCCTGGTCGCACATGTCAAGGAATTTTAGATTTAATGTATTTTCTATGAAGTCTTTGTTGAAAGAGTCCCAGTCTAAATTGGGATATGCGCCTATTATATCACTGTTGTTGCCTATCGCTCCTCCCAGCTTGCCTGTCATCCTGAGCTTTGATGCGCCGTTCTCTTCATGTCTTATGAAAGGCGACATTGCCTGGGTGAGGGCGTCTACATGATTTGCGAAGACTTTTTTCAATGTGGTGTATTCTGCGAACTGGCCGTGCGTCTGGCCTGAAAATACTGAATCATAGCTTTTTGCGAAAGTGATTAGCCTGTTCTGGAGTTTTAGGAGAAGGGGCAGGTATTCTTTCTCAAAGATGTCTCTTATTATTGTGGCGTAGACATTTGAGTTGATGTCTGCTGATGTCCGGCCGAAATGGATAGCTTCTTCAATTGAAAGGTTGTGTTTTGAGAGTCTGTAATCTATCCATCTGACCATGGCGACGACATCATGTTTTGTCTTTCTGTCAAGCAGCTGTATCTGCAGGAAATCTTTCGGCGAGAATTTATAGTAAAGGGAGCGCAGAAGCTTTTTCTCGTCTTCTGAAAACCTTTTGACTATTATTCTTTTTTTTGTGCCTGAGCTGTTGAGGAATTCAGAAAGTTTTATGGCATATTCGACCTCTACCAATATTCTTCTTCTTGTCCATTCAAATTCTGATATGAGGTTGCTGAGGTTTTTTACATGTCTTTTGTATCTTCCTTCAACCGGTGTTATCGCGTACATCTCGGAGAATTTTTCCGGAGATACCTCTATATTCTCCAGATCTTCGGCTGAGACTCCTATTCTTTCAAGCGATGT